>JADLHL010000294.1 GCA_020848815.1 Chitinophagaceae bacterium
CCTGACTGCGTCAAGCAGACAGGGAACCAGCACACCCGTTCACTTACTATTGAGCTTGTTTTTCAGCCATTGTTTTCCATGGCTTGTTTTGAGATATTTTTCTCTCACTCTGGCAGCTGCCCAATCGGGATGTTCTTCAGTGTAAATAAGTATCCAAGGCATGTGCCCTTTTGTATACTTGCTTTTACCAGCATTGTGCTCTTTTAACCGAAGCTCAGCATTCAAAGCCATTCCGGTATACCAGCTCTGGTCGAGCAAACTTTCTATGACATATACGAATACCATAAAACAAAAATAGCCCGAGCATTTTGCTCAGGCTATTGAAGTGCCCAGGACTGGATTCGAACCAGCACACCCGTGAAGGCGCTGCGACCTGAACACAGTGCGTCTACCAATTTCGCCACCTGGGCAGGTGATTGATAATCATTGAACCGGGGTTCAATTTTCAGATCGGGTTGCAAATATAGAGGCCTATTTGAAATCTCCAACTGAAAATTTCAAATAGGCCATTTTTCTTTTTTACACTGCTACATTAAAGTCGCGGAGTGCATCATTCAAACTGGTTTTTAAATCGGTGCTTGGCTTGCGCTGACCAATGATCAACGCACAGTTTACACCATAAGTACCTGCAGGAAATTGCTTGTTGTAGGTGCCCGGAATTACAACGCTGCGGGCTGGTACACGGCCTTTGTATTCGATGGGTTCGCTGCCACTCACATCAATAATCTTGGTACTTTGAGTCAGTACTACGTTAGCACCAAGCACAGCTTCCTTTTCTACAATCACGCCTTCTACCACAATGCTGCGGCTTCCTAAAAAGCAACCATCTTCAATAATCACCGGGCTTGCTTGCAAGGGTTCCAACACGCCGCCAATGCCTACGCCACCACTCAGGTGTACGCCTTTACCAATTTGAGCACAGCTGCCCACAGTAGCCCAGGTATCTACCATAGTGCCTTCATCTACATAAGCGCCAATGTTTACATAAGAAGGCATCAACACCACATTGCGGGCCAGAAAGGCGCCATACCGTGCTACCGCATGTGGCACGGCACGTACACCCAAATCGGCGTAGTTGTTCTTGAGTTTCATTTTGTCGTAAAACTCAAACGGATGCAGGTTGAAGGTTTCCATCTTGCGGATGCCGAAATACATGAGGATGGCTTGTTTCACCCACTCATTTACCTGCCATCCATTTTCGGTAGGCTCAGCCACCCGCAGGCGACCTTTGTCCACTTCTTCAATCACAATTTCTACAGCCTCGCTGTATTCTATTTGTTGCAACAGGGCCCTGTTTTCAAAGGCTGCCTGAATAGCTTCTTTCAATTGCATAATGCTTGTTTTAAAAGTGTCGGGCGGCGAAATTCAATAAAAAAACAACAACCTGCTTCAAATGGCCGCCGCTATTGCTTTACTATTTTATAATTCTTGTAAATGAAAAACTGTTTGCCAGTCAGCTTTTCTACCCAGCGCAGTATTTTTTCTTTTGCCGACATATTGTTGACAGCCGGATTATAATTGAATGTCCAATCCTGAGCTGCAATCCGGGGCTGCATCAGGGCAGGATGCGCTTCATCGAAAGTGGCGAGATAATCTATCTGGCTGTAATCAAATCCATCGGGATTGGCCGCTAAAAATTTGGCCACATAATCTTCTCCATCGTGCCAGCGGCTGCCAAACTCTGCCTGTTTCAGCAGTTGTGTTTTCGGATTTTTTACATAGCTGTAATGAAAAACCCGGCAAGGAATAGACCACACATGCAACTTACGGGCAGTGCTTTCATCATCGTTGTTGATGAACACCCGAAACCCTTGTGAATCGCGGTAGGGGCGGGCATTAATGCCGTTGCGAACAATGCGAATTTCATGTTGGTGATACCGGCGGCTGGGGCCATAGTGGCGAAAATCGCCATAGAAATTCAGGAACCGGAAAAGAAAACCTTCAATCTTCGGATTGTGCAGGGCAGTTTCCATGCTTTGCCGAATGATGGGCAATTCTTTTTCGTGCAACACTTCGTCGGCTTGCAGGGTAAAAATCCAGTCGGCATCGGGGCTACAATTGTCTAAACCGATGTTGGCCTGCAAGGCAAAAATCTTTCCGCCTTTGCGCAGGTCTGCCGGCCAAATGGTATCGACAATCTTAATTTTCGGGTCGCCGATATTTTCCACTGCTTCACGGGTTCCGTCATGCGAATCGCCCACTACCACTACCAGTTCATCTACCAGTGGTAGCAAACTTTTAATGGACTCCACAAATGGATAATCGAGATGAATGCCATTGCGGACGTACGTAAAACCAGAAACTTTCATGCCTGTATTTTTAGCGGCAAGGCCAAAGCCTGCGGCTGCAAATGTAGGTGCTTACAAGGGCAGCACGAATGCAGCGGCATGCTTTGAATATATTTGCGCCTACTTTGCAACACATGAATATCGCCTTCGACGCCAAAAGAGCATTTGTAAATGATACCGGTTTGGGCAATTACAGCCGGACTTTGATATCGTCGTTGGCCAACAATTTTCCGCAGCATCACTACTATTTATGTACCCCAAAACCGGGCCGTTTGTTTCAGGCTACGGGTAGTAATATGGAGGTAATGCTGCCACATCAGCCGCTGCACAAAATGCTGCCAGCTGCATGGCGTAGCAGTTGGGTGGTGGGCGATTTGAAAAAGCACCACATTCAATTGTATCATGGCCTGAGCCACGAAATACCGCAAGGCATTGCACAAAGCGGCGTTCGTTCGGTAGTTACCATGCACGACCTGATTCATGAACGTTATCCCGACCAATACCCTTGGTTGGATAGAAAAATATATACCCGAAAGTTTCGCTATGCCTGCGCCAATGCTGATGCTATTATTGCCATCAGCCAGCAAACCAAGCAAGATTTGATAGATTTCTATGCTGCAGATGAACGGAAGATTCATGTGTGCTATCAAAGTTGTCATCCTATGTATGCAGTAATGGCCGGTGCAGAAACCAAGCAAGCTGTGCGGGAAAAATATAGTTTGCCGGAGTCATACCTGTTGTATGTAGGTTCCATCATCGAACGCAAAAACCTGCTGAACATTTGCCAGGCATTGCATCAAGCCAAGGACGTGACCTTGCCGTTGGTTGTCATTGGCAGGGGCAAGGAGTACAAAGCAAAAGTGGAAGCATTTATAGCCAAGCATCAGCTCAGCAACAGGGTTATATTTTTATCGTACAAACAACAAGCCAACGGTAGGGTAGGTGTTGATGCAGCAGATTTTCCCGCCATTTACCAAATGAGTAGTATGCTCATTTATCCATCCTTTTTCGAAGGCTTTGGTATACCTGTGCTGGAAGGTTTGTACAGCCGGGTACCGGTTATCACCAGCAATACCTCATGCCTGCCCGAAGCGGGTGGTGATGCTGCCTTTTATGTAGACCCATCCAACCCGGAAGATATAGCTCATCAAATGCGCCGCATTCTTAACGATACTGCATTGGTGCAAGAGCACATTACAAAAGGCGTTGCCTATGCCCAACAGTTCAGCAATGAAATTGCGGCAGCTTCCGTGCATCAGGTGTATTCATCTTTGTTTTAAATTCATTGGCACATGTCTATTGCTGCAGTCATCATAGCCTACAACGAAGCCGATAAAATAGCCCGCTGCCTGCATTCGGTAAAAGCCGTGGCCGATGAAATCATCGTGGTGGATTCCGGCTCTACGGACGATACTGTGGCTATTTGTGAAGCGATAGGAGCAAGGGTATTTCATCAGTCTTTTTTAGGGTACATCGAACAAAAGAATTTTGCAGCCAGTCTTGCAACTGCTGATTATATTTTAAGTGTAGATGCCGATGAGGCACTCAGCGAACCTTTGCAACAATGGTTGCAACAAGCCCAAGAAAAAGGCTTATCAAAAGATGCTTACATCTTTAACCGGTTGAACAATTACTGTGGTCAATGGATTAAACACGGCGATTATTATCCCGATAAAAAACTTCGACTCTGGCGAAAAGAACTTGGGCATTGGGGTGGTGAAAATCCGCATGATAAAGTGGTGACCGTTGCGAACGCTACAATCGAAAAAGTGCCGCTGGATATACTGCATTGGTCGTTTGCCAGTACAGAAGAACACCGCAGGCAAATGATTCGTTTCAGTGATATTGCTGCTCAAGCCATGTATACAAGAGGCAAACGAGTGAGCCGCCTGAAACCATGGCTGAGTGCCTGCTGGTCTTTGCTGAATGGTTTTCTTTTCCGGGCCGGATTTTTAGATGGCACAGCCGGCTGGCGCATTGCCCGTATGAACGCATACTACTCTTACCATAAATATGCTCAGTTACGGGCGTTGTACAAGTAACTTTCCAATTTTTTTATTATGAGCATTAACAGCCGACAGAAATATAAAGAACTGATAAAGCAGGTGAGTAACTGGCCCCGCTACTTTACGTTTAAGTTTTTGGGTAAAGGCAAAGAAGCCGTTTTTACCCTAAAAAAAAGCGGTGCCAACATTGTAGTGCCATACTCTATGTTGCGGGTATTTAAAGAAGTGTTTATGCAGGATGGCTATCATCATGATTTTGTAGCCAAATACCTGAAACCTGCTACCACCGTGCTGGATATTGGCGCCAATATTGGCATGTTTAGTGCATGGGTGGCCAATCATTTTCCTGAAAGACCCATCATCGCTTTTGAACCTTTGGCAGGCAATATTGCCATTCTGCAAAAAAACTTGCTGCCGCCACAAAGTAGCTTGAAGCAAGTATCGGTAGTGGATAAAGTAGTGACCGGTAAACAGGTACCAAGTGTCACGTTTTATTTCAATAAAGACAAATCAGAATCAGACTCTGCTTCTGTAATTGCCGGATTTTATGACAATCATGATGGCATTGAAATACCTGCAATTTCATTAACAGAAATTATCGATAACTGTGCTACACAAATTGGATTACTAAAAATGGATTGCGAGGGTAGTGAATATGATATTTTGTACAACACTCCAGCCCGTATTTTCAGCAGGGTAGATGCTATGATTATTGAAACGCATGACATTGATGATGACCGAAACAACTTGCAGGGAGTATGCGATTTTATTGAGTCGATAGGTTTTTCCTATACAACAGAACACGTAGACAAAGGACTCAATCTGGTGTGGGCCATCAACAAAACTGTATTTCCCGATTAGTCTTTAATCATTGATACATATTCATCGGGCCGCACTTCAAATTCTTGTTTGAAAATAATGGGCTTGGCTATGTATCCTTTAATCCATCCATTGGCTATACCATAGGCCATGGCGGTATCGGCATTGAATACAACTGGGGTTTGAATATCCAGCATTTTTTTTGCCCCCGATTTAGTAATGCCATAAGCATGGCTTAAATCGTGGCTACCGGCTTTATGCAAAAATTTGGTGTGTGGTTTTGCATGTAAGTTTCTGATCATGGTATGATTCCACTTGAGCAACCCAAGTGCTGCGGTGATATGATAAAAACCTTGTTTGAAACGGCTGGCCATGTTCCATTTTTCATGGCGGTCATAGCCCCAGTATAAAATCTCCCAATTATCGGGTAGTGTTTTCAGCACATCATGAATATGATGAATCAGATGCTCCATCGGCACCACATCGTCTTCCAGTATCAATACTTTTTCAAATCCACGTTGCAGCATATCCATGTACACCATGCAATGGCTATAGGAGCAGGCTACGTGTCCAATGGTCATCGGATTGCCGTACCGGTTCAATCGCCGCGATTTTGAATCGTTGTACAATTGTTGCAGTCTGATATCATCTTGCTGCAGCAGGGTTTTATCAATGCCATAAAAAAAATCATATTCAAGGCCCTGCAACAAGGTGGCCAGTTTTGCCCTACGGCTATCGGCTTTTTCGATGGTGATAACATACACATGATCGAAAAAATCATTCAGGGCTTTGAAGGCAGTTTTTTTGGCAGCGGAACTGTTCATATTGCAACATGGTATTGTACCATACAAACAAAAATAGGTGGGTACAATAAACGCACCAATTACCAGATGCATGAATTATTACGATAAACGATGGCTTTTTTTATCGAAAAATCCTGGGATTTATTTGTACGCTTTCCCCTACATTTGCAGCGGCAGGTCATACACGACCAGCTCCTGCTGAACTCCCCCAGGACCGGAAGGTAGCAAGGGTAAGCGGTTGTAGCGGTGCGATGTATTCAGCCTGCCACTTTTTTTTCTTTCACCCCCATATTTGGGGGTGTGTCATTTCTGGCAAGTTCCGTTTCTTTGCAATCGATTACATCGTTGTTTATTTCCTTTTTTTGTTAGAGCAACATCATAAAAACCATTTATCATGAAATTTTTTATTGATACCGCAAACCTGGCTCAAATTAAAGAAGCCAATGATTTGGGTATTCTCGACGGCGTTACTACCAACCCTTCACTAATGGCACAGGTTGGCGTAAAAGGTAATGAAGCCATCATGAACCATTACAAAGCCATTTGCGAAATTGTAGACGGAGACGTAAGTGCAGAAGTTTTTTCTACCGATTTTGAAGGCATGATTGCCGAAGGCCAAAAGCTGGCTGCTATCCATCCAAATATTGTAGTAAAAGTGCCCATGACCAAAGACGGTGTAAAAGCCATCAAGTGGTTTTCTGACAACAATATTAAAACCAACTGTACGCTAATTTTTTCTGCAGGCCAGGCTATTTTGGCAGCAAAAGCAGGCGCCAATTACGTGTCGCCATTTGTGGGCCGTATAGACGATAGCAGCTGGGATGGCATGCAATTGATTGCACAAATAGCGAATATCTACGCCATTCAGGGATTCAAAACAGAAATTCTGGCGGCATCTATCCGCAATGCGTTGCACATTGTAAAAGCTGCAGAAGCTGGCGCCGATGTGTGTACCTGTCCGCTGGATTCAATCCTCGGGTTGCTCAAGCATCCGCTTACCGATATTGGCCTCGCCAAGTTTATTGAAGACGCCAAGAAAACTGAAGCGTAACGCAATACATTTCCAATAAAAAACTCCGGTACAATTGCCGGAGTTTTTTATTTAGTTTCCTGTCATAAATACCCTTGAGTTGAGTTCTGATATACCTACCAGTTCATCGGTACGGCTACCAAACGGCGTGTAATACACCAGCACCCGGTAGTCATTTTCTGTTTCCCAAATGCTGCCCTCGGTGGGCTTCATAGAAGGCAATGCGGAAGGATTTTTTTTCGGCACCGTTACATAGCAATAGTTGTAATATCCGTTTTTCAGCAAAATGGAAGTTTCATACGCCTGCAGGTTCTCATTCCATTTCATGCGGGTTTGTTCGTTCAGTTGGTACTGTGTCATTTCGCCAAATAAATACACGTTGTACTCATTTGGTATTTCTCCGTTTTGGGGCAAAAAAGTGAAGTGCACTTTGCCAATGTCGCCCTGCCACCAGGGGTTTATGTTTTCTATATGGCTAACGGCATACCGGCCATTGATATCGGCATAAAACGCATAGCGGATAGGGCTGCGAATGGTGTCGGGCCTGATGCGTACATCATAAGGTTGCACATTGTAATTAACCGAAGCTACCCGGTCGCTTTGCAAGCGAAAACTGCGCAAATCGAGCCAGCGCCATTCTTTGCCCGCTTCAAATACCAGCTGCTGTTCATCGCTGTACTCAAACGTACGACCACGGATAAACGTAGGATTTGAAATGGTACGGGCATTATCCCACCGATTGTTTTGCATCACCACCACCTTGATCTCCTTGGCTGGGTTCATGATATCCTGATTGCCCAAATTGAGGTTGATGAGAATTTTCTGATGGGTTAAAAAATACTCCGGTGCAAAAGGTTGCTGCATTCTTGCAGATACAGTAGCTCTTTGATTGACTACCAGAAATCTTTTCGAAAAAAGCAGTTTGGAAGTATCGCCACCTTCGTACACTTTCAGTACATAGTTGCCTGCTCTGGACGGCATGCTGTTGGCAGCAGGCAGGGTAGCTCCGTAGTGCACATATTTAGATTGAGTGGCCGAAGAAAAACGGAATTGATTCAACCTTGTTTGTGTAAATCCTTTGATGTAATCCATGTTGCTCACATTGGCCATCGTCCAGTCGGCATTGCAAAGCACATAGGTATAAAAATAGCTGCGGCTGCTGTTGTTGATGTCGTCAAAATGCAGCTCCATACCCTCAGTTTCGCCAAGGCGCAAAATAGGATAGAGGAGCTGGTCGGTTTTCTTGTACAGCTTTATACCGGTTACATTGGGCGACCGCACTTCTTCTACCAAAGGCTGTGCCTGTATGCTAAATTGCATACACACTGCAGTACATGCCAGTATCCATTTCACAACACTTGCTTTCATAAGTATCAAAGTAAATCGTTTTTCTATATAGCTACTGAAACCAAGAGACATTTAAACAACTCAAAAACGTTTTCTTTACGACTTTATTTATTCTGTTGAAAACAAGCCGATACATAGCACAACGGTTGGCCCGCCAGCAGCCATCTTCTTTTTCCGGATTTATTGTCCGGTTGGCCACAGCTGCTACTGCGGTAAGTGTGGCCACCATGATTATCACTATCAGTTTAATCAATGGATTTCAGTACGAGGTGGCCAATAAGGTATATAGTTTTTGGGGCCATATAAGGGTGCAGGCTTTACAACCATACCGTACCATGGTGGCCGAGGAAACGCCCATTGCGGCGAGTGACAGCCTCGAAAAAATAATAGCTGCTCAACCCGGCGTGGTGCATGTGCAGGCATTTGCAGCCCGTTCGGTAGTGCTGCGCAGTACCGGCCAGTTTGATGGCGTACTCATGAAAGGAATAGACAGGCGCCTGGCCACCAGCGACTTTAGCAGGTTTATCACTCAAGGCAGTATGCTTCAATTTCCGGATAGTGGGTATAGCAGCCAGCTGATTCTCAGCGAGGCCATGGCCCGTACCCTGGAGGTAAAAGTGGGAGATACCGTGAGCACTATTTTTTTAAGAAATGGCGAAGACATCCGCAGCCGCAAACAAATTATTTGCGGATTGTACAGCACCGGCATCGAAGAATACGATCAGCAATTTGTGCTGGCCGATGTACGCTTTTTACAACGCCTCAACTTGTGGGCACCCAACCAGATAGGCGGTTATGAAGTATGGCTGCAAGATCCGGCCAATGCGCCTCTTATTGAAAAGCCATTTACGCAAGCCCTGCCGCAAGGCATTATGGCTTCGCCGGTGGCCGATATTTACCCAAATATTTTCGATTGGCTGGGCATACAAAATCAAACCAAGAAAATAGTGATTAGCATCATGCTGGCGGTAGCCATTATCAACCTCATTACCTGCCTGCTGATAATAGTAATGGAACGTACCAAAATGGTGGCTTTGTTGGCGGCCATGGGTATGCCGCTACAAGAGCAACGCATTATTTTCTGGCACTACGCAGCCCGCATTGCCGGCAAAGGCATTGCCATAGGACTATTGCTCTCATTGGGTTTGCTGCTGTTGCAGCAATACACGGGACTAATAAAAATGGATGAGAAAACTTACTATGTAAGTACTGTGCCAGTACGGATAATTTGGTGGCAGGTGCTGGCAGTTGTAGTGGGCACTTTTGTTATTTGCCTGGCAGCATTGCGATTGCCTTTGGGCTATTTGCAACGCATCAGCATCATCAAAGCGTTGCGGTTTAATTAGCCTTTTGCAACAGGTGCGAAAGCAAGATGCCTGTAGCTACACCTGCATTCAAACTTTCGGCGGC
>JADLHL010000295.1 GCA_020848815.1 Chitinophagaceae bacterium
AAACCAATACGAACAGCCAACTCCAACAGGCCGATGCGCTATACCAGCAGGGCAAGCTGGATGAAGCCGCTGCGCTGTATGCCGAAGTGCTGAAAGCCAACCCCAATGCCTGGATGGCAGGCATGCACCTGGGCAATATTGCTTACAAAAAAGGCGATTACGAAAAAGCCGCCAGCCAATACCAAGCCATGTTGCAAAAGGCCGGCAACGATGCCCGTGCCAAAGCCATGCTGCACAACAATGCCGGACTGGCGCAAGCACATCACAAGCAACTGAAAGAAGCCGTTGGCTCATTTAAGCAGGCGCTGAAATATCAACCTGATGATGCAGAAATAAGCCGCAACCTGAACATAGCGCTGGATGAACTGAAAAAACAACAGCAGCAGCAACAACCGCAGCAAAACCCCGACAACCAGCAACAACAGCAAAAAGCCAACGATCAGCTGAATGCGCTACAGCAAGAAGAAAAACGCATTCGCCAGCAAATGCAGCAGCAAAAAAAATCGGCGAAGTTGCCGGGAAGGAAGAGTTGGTAATTACCTTCTGGTAAATATGAAACGACATCGGCATTACTGCAGCCCAAAAGCCCTTAAAAAACGTTCGAAATTGTTGTGATGGGTAATGACTTCATTGTGCCCTTTTTTGCTATGCAGAAAAATGATACGGTTGTTCTCTAACTCTTCTGCTGTAACGTCATCTTCTTCTTTGTGTAAAAACGGAATCCCTTTGTCGGCAAGGATTTTCATGAATTGAAGAGAATTGTCTTTAGTGCCGCCGTCATCTGTGTACATGTGGAGGAAGTACAAGTTGTAATGTTCGACATACTGCAAATACGTATTCACTTCCCCGTACAGTCCATCAAACAGTAGTACTGTACTATTTTGATATAGAATTGGCTCAAATTCTATGCTTTTGGCAATCATTTTATATGCTCCACTATGGCCTGAAAAAACATGTAAGGCATTTATAGGATGGTACCCATTCTTGTGAACAATCTTCATTAAAAAAAGCTTGTTCACTATATCTGACCAAAGTTTTAAATATCCTTCGGGGCTTTCCAATTTTCCCCCATAACTATCCGGCGCATTCTTTGGCCCTTCAGGGAAAACCAAAATGTCGTTTCGTTTAGCCGCATAAAATTGCTCCAGCAGCTGAAAAGTTTTGAGTGAAGAGTCAATATTGTTGTACCAGCCATGAAACCAAAAAACAAACCGGTAAGTTTTGGATGCATCGAAATAGTCGGGTATGAATACGAAAACAGAACTATCGCTGTAATGCTCAGCGGCGCTGTAAGTTTTGCCATTGTATACCCGTGGTTGTGCATTGCGCAGGCTATCGGGGAAGGGTGCAAAGCGACTTTCGATGATGAACGCCTTGCCCTTGACCCCAACCGGCAGCGGGTAGGACCGCATGGGCTGGGCGTTCGCCACTGAACAGAGAAGTAAAAGGATTGTTAGTATCCGAAGCATAACGCAATCTACCTGAAATTAGCGGACATTTGCCCCACTGAAAACCAGCATCGAAATAGCGGAAGCTGACAGATGTACCGTTGCTGGTTTCCCAAAAAAGCAACACTCCACACTCATACCCCCAATTTACCTCCCGATAACTATCGGGACAACCATTCAATCAACCTCATGCAACTATATACCGAAAGCCTCACCGGCTACCAACGACTGAAAACCCGGGAAGTGAACATTGGCGGATTGCTGCTGGGCAATGGCCATCCCATACGGGTACAAACCATGACCACCACCGATACCATGGACACCGAAGCCACGGTGGCCCAGGCCATCCGCTGTATTGAAGCCGGTGCCGAGCTGGTACGCATTACAGCCCCTTCAAAAAAGGAAGCCGAAAACCTGCAAAATATCAAAGACGAACTACGCAAACGGGGCTACAACACGCCGCTGGTGGCCGATATTCACTTTACGCCCAATGCGGCAGAGATTGCTGCCCGCATTGTAGAAAAAGTACGGGTGAACCCGGGCAACTACGTAGACAAGAAAAAGTTTGAGCAGATTGAATACACCGATGCCGAATACCTGGAAGAAATTGAACGCATCCGCGAACGGTTTACACCACTGGTAGAAATATGCAAGGAGCACGGCACAGCCATGCGCATTGGCACCAACCACGGTAGCCTGAGCGACCGCATCATGAGTCGCTATGGCGATACACCGATTGGTATGGTGGAAAGTGCCATGGAATTTTTGCGCATTGCCCGCAGCCTCGACTACCACAACATTGTGCTGAGCATGAAAGCCAGCAACCCGCAGGTGATGGTGCAGGCCTACCGCTTGCTGATACAGCACATGCAGGAGGAATTTGGTGAATGTTACCCGCTGCACCTGGGCGTAACCGAAGCCGGCGATGGCGAAGACGGTCGCATTAAAAGCGCCATTGGTATTGGCACCCTGCTGGAAGATGGTATTGGCGATACGGTTCGTGTGTCGTTGACAGAAGATCCTGAGTTTGAGATACCGGTGTGCAGGGATTTGGTGAAAAGATACCAGTCGGAAAGTCCGAAAGACGGAAAGTCGGAAAGCGGACTTCCGGACTTGCCGACTTCCGGACTCAAATACTCCCCTTTCGAATACAAACGCCGCCCCACATTTGAAGTAGGCAATATTGGCGGCAAGCAAGTGCCGGTGGTAATTGCCGACCTGAGTAAACTCGACAACATTACGCCCGAAGCACTCATTAGCATTGGCTATACCTACGATGCCATTACCGACAAATGGAGCATTGGCGACATGGCAGCGGATTACATTTTTACCGGCCATCAAATACCAGCCTTTGCACTGCCCGGCACATTGAAAGTGATTGTGTATCCGGCCACGTTTGCCAATCACGTTGCTTCCCCCACCGGGGGACATGAGGGGGCTGTCTTCCCCATTTTCGACATCCATGGTTTTGTAGATGCTGAGCTGGAAAGTGACCAGCTGAATTTTGTAATGATTGACTGCTTCAACGATGATACCGAGGTAAACGATTTTACCTATCTGGATGAGGTAGCCAACGACCCTACTGTGGTACTGTGCCTGAGCAGTCAACGCCAAAATGCCATGCAGGCGGTGCGCCGCATGATGATGGAACTACAGGCCCGCGACATTAAAAACCCCGTGGTGCTTATTACCGACAGCAACTGGCAAACCGCCGACGAACATTTGATACACTACGCTACCGAAACAGGTGCCTTGCTGCTTGAAGGATTTGGCGATGGATTGTGCCTGGGCATGAGTAGCGCCAGCTATCAAAATGCAGCTGCTATGAATGCCAGCGGCCGCAACTACCTCAACAATGCCACGGCCGAGCAATTCATCAACAACACGGCTTTTGGTATACTGCAGGCCACCCGTACCCGCATCAGCAAAACAGAATACATCAGCTGCCCGAGCTGTGGCCGTACGCTGTTTGATTTACAAGAAACCACCGCCAAAATCCGCAGCCGTACCAACCATTTGAAAGGCGTGAAAATTGCCATCATGGGTTGCATAGTAAATGGCCCCGGCGAAATGGCCGATGCCGACTTTGGCTATGTAGGCAGCGGCCCCGGCAAAATCACCTTGTACAAAGGCAAAGAAGTAGTGAAACGCAATGTAGACAGCGAAGTAGCCGTAGATGAGCTGATTGATTTGCTGAAAGAAAATGAAGCCTGGGTGGAACCGGCATGAAATAAGCAATAAGGAACAAAAAATAAGGAATGTAAAAGGCAGAGGCTGTGTTGCCGTTGCGAGGTGTTATCACCTGCAACGTTGGGTAGGGCAGGCTTAAAATTTCTGATGGCTGATGGCTGATTTCTGATTTACTTAGCCGTTGTGATGCAGCGATATTTCTTTTATATAGCCATAGCATTGACCGTGCTTTCTTGCAACACCCACGACGCACCTACCGTGCATCGTGGGTTTTATTATTGGAAGAGTCGTTTTGCACTGGACAGCACCGAAAGCCATGCGCTACAACAATTGCGGACGGAAAAGCTGTACATCAAACTGTTTGATGTGGCTTGGGATGAGCAAAGCCAACAACCACTGCCAGTTGCCAAAATCAATTTTGCAGAAGCCTTTCCAACGCAGCAGCAATACGTGCCCGTGGTATTCATCACCAACGAAACATTGCAGAAGGCAACACCCAAAGACATCGACAATTTGGGAAGAAATATTCCCAAACTTATCAGCAGTATTACAGAAAATAATAAGCTGCCAATGCCTGCAGAAGTGCAGCTGGATTGTGACTGGACCGCCGGTACCAAGGACCGGTATTTTTTGCTGCTGAAACAGCTGCGCAAAACCGGTTTCTTTCAGGGAAAAATTCTCTCAGTCACCATAAGATTGCATCAGGTAAAATACACACAAGAAGCCGGCATACCACCCGCCGACCGTGGCTTGCTGATGTGTTACAACATGGGTAACCTGCAACAAGCCGCTACGCAAAATTCCATCATCGATCCGGCTACGTTGAAGCAATACACTGGCCGCTTGAATGAGTACCCATTACCGTTGGATATTGCCCTGCCTATATTCAGCTGGTGGGTATGGTTTGAAGGCAATACCTACAAAGGACTTATACATGCCGATGCCATACAGCTTCCCATTGACGTCGCAAAAAAATGGCGCTGCCAAAGTGATACAACCATCAATGGCTATACCTTTAAACAAGGCGATTGGCTGCGCTACGAAGACTCACCCAAAGAAAGTATTGAGCAAGTCATCAGCAGCCTGCAATCGCATCTCAAACCTCACAAACGCAATATTATAATCTATCATTTAGATGCCAAATCGCTTCAGCAATATGCAATACCCACGCTTGAAAGTTTTTATACTCGCTTCCTTCATTAGCGGCCTCATTAGTTTTCCGCAAAACATCATTGGCTGTGGCCCCATGATGGACCCTTATGATTACTTCACCAGCTTTTACAGCAAAGCTTTGGTAGACATCGGCCCCAGTAAACCGTACTTCTACACCAATCTGCTCACGTTCTACGACGATTGGGATTACACCGAAGATTCCACTGCTTTTATCAATGATGCATTGATAGCAGAATGGCAAACCTATGTGCCCGGTGCCAGCAAAAAAGATGTGGTTGATTTTGTGTACAACCGCAGTGTAACCGAAGTGAAGCAATTGCAAGCTGCTATGCGTCAACCAGCGGCCACTATTGCACCGGCACTCAAACGCAACAGCATGGCCATGCAACTACTGCAGCAAAAGAAAACGGAAGCAGTACAATACCTGTTGCTGGCAAAAGCGGTAGAGCCCATATGTGTATCGCCCGACCCATGGAGTGATGGACCAAAAAGAGACAGTGCAGGCATCAATCAATACATCAATCAGGCAACTGCCGCCTGGCAAAAAACAACAGATGCATTCCTGAAAAACAAGTATGCTTTTTTGCGTTGCAAATTGGCGTTTTACAACAATCGTTTCAATGATTGTACCCGTTGGTATGCCGAAGGTTTTGACGACAACAATACCAGTGCCGTAAAAACCATGGCGCTGAGTTACAATGCCGGTGCACAGTTTAAAAGTGGCAAGGGTAAAGAAGCTGCGTATGCATTCAGCAAAACATTTGCGCAAACGGCACCCAAACACCGCAAAGCCGTGTTCCTCGGTTTTTTGTGGGCAACAGATCAGTGCAACATCAGTTTGCTGAATAGCTATTGCAGCGTTGCCCGCACTCCCAAAGAGCAAGCTATGATGGCTGCCATGTTTGGCTTGTGGGGATACGATTATCATTTGCCCGTAATTGAAAAAGCATACCAGCTAGACCCGCAGTGTGAACTACTACCCCTGTTGGTGCTGCGTGAAATCAACAAAGTGGAAGAACGCTATCTCACACCTATGCTGGATAAGCAACCGGGTAGTCAGGCATTTTACTACAGCTGGAACGAAAAGGACACTGCGGCACTCAGCGATACACATGTGCAAGACCTGATTGCTTTGCTAGAAAAAATGGGTAGTAATCCTGCAACCAATCATCAAAGTGCATTTGCCACTGCAACAGCGTATTTGCACTATATGCGCAAAGATGTAACTGCTGCCAACGACTGGCTGGCGAAAGCCAAAGCAATGCCTGCCAGCAATGCAGTAAAAGACCAACAACAAATGGTGGGCTTGTTGATTCAAACGGCTTCATTGCAAGCAATGAATAGCAGTAACGAGAATGCATTGCTGCCGCAATTACAATGGTTGCAACAGCAAGCGGAACAAAGTGCTGAGTTCGGCATGTTTTACCGCAACCTGATGGCACAGGTGATTGCGCCGGCTTACTATCAGCAAGGCGACTTGTACAAAACAGTGCTGGCATACGGCCTTGCCGACAAAGCGATGAAGCCCGATAGCAGTGGCTACATTTATTATGGCTATACAGCCAATGCCATTGAGTTTTTGCAAAACAAACTCAACACACCAGACATCATAGCTTTGTACGATTATCTCAACAATAAACCAGCTACAGCATACGATGCTTTTTTAATGAGCAATAACTCAGTAACCAAAGATGCTGTAACGGATATGCTGGGCACCACTTACTTGCGGGAGTTTGATTTTGCCAAAGCCATTGACTGGCTCAAAAAACAAAACAAACCCAGCTTGCTTACCAGCGAACGGTATAACTACAAAACGTATAAAACGACATTGCTCAATGTCAATCCTTTTCATGATTACCTGAACGATTGGCAGCGGTACGAAAAACCATTGGCCAAGCCCATGAGTAAACTGGCCTTTGCTGAAAAAATGTTGAGCCTGCAACAATCTATTGACACCGCCAGCAGCAATGCTGTTAAGAGTAAACTATATTATCAGTTGGCCAGTGGTTTGTACAACATGAGCTACTATGGCAATAGCTGGATGCTGATGGCATACAACCGTCCTAATAGCAATTGGAACAGCGGAAAATATGATGCCGCATGGGAAAAGGAATATTATGCCGTACACACTGCGAAAAATTATTACCTGAAGGCTTACGAACTCAGCCCCGACAAAGAGTTTAAAGCAGCGGCATATTTCCTGGCTGCTAAATGTGCCCAGCGCCAGATAGCCCGGCCCGACTACGACTGGAATAACTATGATGCGTACGAAGCGAACATGAAAGTGTTTCAACGAAAGTTTGCGAACAATGCCATGTTTGCCAATTTCAAAAAGGAATTTGGCAGTACGAAGTTTTACCAATTTGCCTACACCCGTTGTAGTTACCTGAGAGATTTTGCAGTAAGATCGAAATAAGCATTCGCTGATACATCAACAAAAAAGCGCCGGCAATTGCTGGCGCTTTTTTGTTGTCGTTAAATAACTCAATCCCGGTTGACACGGCCGGTAAACTTGCGTACATCGTTTACATACACGTCTACTACAAACCTTCCTTGTGGCAATGAAAGCAGGCTGTACGTAAACTTACCATTGCGAATGGAGCGGTATTCATGCAGTTGATGCAAAATGCCATCTACGGTAATCTTCACGGCAACTTTGGCGGAAGTACTGAGTTCTATGTCAAGCTGAATATTGTCTTTGGTGCGGCGGGGGAACATAGAAAATGCTGCCTGAATATTTACCGTATCGGGCTTGTATTGGGGCGATGCATAAAAGCTCAACGCTTCGCCGGCACCACAATCGCTTTCAAACACGTACAGCAAACGACCAGTGGTATCGTACAACCGCAGGAAACCATCGCCCTGTTGCGGCTGTGCCCAAAACTGCAACCCATTGCCCGAGGTATCTGTCAATTGCAACCGATGATAACCAGCTGCCAGTGAAATGGTATCGTTGTGCTCTGTATTGGCTACCGTGCTGGTTGGCAGTTTTTCAAACTGCTTTTCGCCGGCAGCATTGTGCAGTGCAATAAAATTATCAGCAGGACGGTTGTTCGTTTTGTATTTCAGCACAAACACATTGGGCAAAGTGATGGGTGCTTTGTAGGTAGCGGTAAGGCTGTTATCGGCAGGCCATGCATCAGCTTTACCATTGGGCTGGCTCAGCATAACTGTAAACTGGTTATCCTTCGCCAACATATCCACTGCGCCAGGCAATGCTATCATCACTGTTTGGTTAAACGGCAGCAAGCCTTTCCACTGATAGGTTT
>JADLHL010000296.1 GCA_020848815.1 Chitinophagaceae bacterium
AACCAACAATCGGCCCGTTGCATGAATTGTGGCGTACCATTTTGCCACAGTGGCTGTCCGCTGGGCAATGTGATTCCTGAATTCAATGATGCCATTTACCGCAAAAACTGGCGGGAGGCATACGATATTCTCAGCTACACCAACAACTTTCCGGAGTTTACAGGGCGCATTTGTCCGGCCCCTTGCGAAAGCGCCTGCGTATTGGGCATCAACCAACCACCGGTAGCCATTGAAGAAATAGAAAAGCACATTATTGAGATTGCTTTTGAAAAAGGATTTGTTACTGCTAACGCTCCCATTGTTCGTACCGGCAAAAAAGTAGCAGTGGTGGGTTCTGGCCCCGCCGGAATGGCCGCTGCCGCCCAGCTGAACAAAGCCGGTCACGCTGTAACAGTGTTTGAAAGAGACGACAAACCCGGTGGCCTGCTGCGCTATGGCATCCCCGATTTTAAACTGGAAAAATGGGTGATAGACCGCAGGGTAAAATTGTTGGAAGAAGAAGGCGTTGTCTTTAAATGCAATACCAACGTGGGCACCGACATTAGCAGTGGCGATTTGCTCCGCGAAGTCCACGCCGTGGTGCTGGCGGGTGGTTCTACCATTCCCCGCGACCTGCCTGTGAAAGGGCGTGATGCCAAGGGCGTATATTTTGCCATGCAGTTTTTGAAGCAACAAAACAAGCGGGTGGCCAACCCCGATGTGGAATTGTTGAAGGAACGTGGCTTTGAAGGCAGCGACTGGGCTGAAGAGATAAGCGCCACCGGCAAGCATGTGGTGGTAATTGGTGGTGGCGATACCGGCAGCGACTGCGTAGGTACGAGCAACCGCCATGGTGCAGCCAGTGTTACGCAATTTGAATTGCTGCCTCAGCCGCCCGATAGTCGTACCAATGCCATGCCATGGCCCACTTACCCCATGCTGCTGAAAACCACCAGCAGCCATGATGAAGGTTGTAACCGCCATTGGGCAATTGCTACCAAAGAAGTGATTAAAAACGAAGCCGGTGCCATTAAAGCCCTCCGCATTGTTGACCTGGAATGGGAACTGGCACCAGATGGCCGCCCGGTGAAGTTTCAGGAAAAGACAGACACTGAGAGAGAAATCCCCTGTGACCTCGTGTTACTGGCCATGGGCTTCGTACATCCGCAGCACAATGGCGTTATTGCCGATTTGGAACTGGAACTAGATGAACGGGGCAATGTAAAAGCTTCGGAGCAACATTTCCAGACTACTTTGCAGAAAGTTTTTGCCTGTGGCGACATGCGCCGCGGCCAAAGCCTGGTAGTATGGGCCATTAGCGAAGGCCGCGAATGTGCCCGGAAAGTAGATGAGTACCTGATGGGCACCTCCCTGCTGGAAAGCAAGGAAAGCAGTATTTTATTCAGCTTCATACAAGCATAAAAGAGAATTATTGGCAGCAATGCCAATAATTTTTCAACCATCATATTAGATTATAAAATATGTAATCTTTTTTATTCACATCAAAGGGTTACAATAATCTATTTAAAGAATTATTTAAGATATTAGATTTTAGTTATCCGTTCACCTTAAAAACACATTCATGGCTAAAAAGACAATTAAGCAGATTGCACCGTTCCTGATTCTGGCAGCAGTGTCCATTGGTGCCTTATTCATTCCATCGCTTCCCACCTTCAACGATGAGGGTAAAGCCTACTCAGGCGCCGACATTACCTGGATATTGGTAGCCACGGCCCTGGTATTCCTGATGACACCCGGCCTCGCCTTTTTCTACGGCGGTATGGTGCATCGCAAAAACGTAATCAGCACCATGATTAAAAGCGTGGTGGCTGCAGGTATCGTTAGCATTCTCTGGATTGTAGTTGGCTACAGCCTGTCTTTCGGCACCAGCATTGGTGGCTTTATCGGCAACCCCACAACACATTTGTTTTTTAAAGATGTGATGTCTGGCGAGCCTTGGTCTTTGGCCCCCACCATTCCCAAACCGCTTTTCGCACTCTTCCAGCTCATGTTCGCCATCATTACGCCGGGCCTGGTGGTAGGTGCCGTAGCTGAGCGTATCCGCTTCACCGCTTACATTCTTTTCATCGCCTTGTTTGGCCTGCTGGTGTACGCACCATTGGCCCACTGGACATGGCACCCCGAAGGTTTCCTGTTTAAAATGGGTGTGCTCGATTTTGCCGGTGGTACCGTGGTACACATTTCGGCTGGTTGTGCTGCCCTGGCAGGTGCACTGGTGCTGAAACCCCGCAAATCAAAACTGTTGCAGGAAGAAGTTCCACCAGCCAACATTCCATACGTACTGATAGGTACAGGTTTGCTGTGGTTTGGCTGGTTCGGCTTCAACGCAGGTTCTGCACTGGGTGCCAATAGCCTGGCGGTTTCTGCCTTTGCTACTACCAACACCGCTGCTGCTGCCGCTGGTTTGAGCTGGATGTTCTTTGATGTACTCCGTGGCAAAAAGCCTTCTGTATTGGGTTTCTGTATTGGTGCTGTAGTGGGCCTCGTAGCCATTACACCCGGCGCTGGCTTTGTAGCAGTTCCGCAAAGCATTTTCATTGGTGTAGTGGCAGCTATCATTTCTAACCTGGCTGTACACTTCAAGCAAAAAAGCAAGCTGGATGATACCCTCGATGTATTCCCCTGCCATGGCGTGGGTGGTATTGTAGGTATGCTGCTGACTGGCGTTTTTGCTACTGTAACTGTAAACAGTGCTGGTCAGGATGGCCTGGCTTATGGCAACGCTGCATTCTTCTTTACGCAAGTAAAAGGCATGCTGGTGGCCGTTGGTTTCAGCTTCGCTATGTCTTACCTCATTTTCAAATTCATTGATCTCGTATTGCCGCTGCGTGTAAGCGAAGCCGACGAAGACATGGGATTGGATGCTTCTCAGCACAACGAGAAATACATGCAAGGCCATGTACTCGTACAAAGCAATGGCGTAATGAAAGAAGCTGAAGAAAACTACGCTGAACTCTAATGGCGGACAACCCTCCGCAAACGAATTGAAAAACCAACACTAACGGACACTCTTTTTAGCACACACTGCTCTCAGATTTTCCATCAAGTTGTCTTTATCTGGCGCCCGGCTATTGCTGGCACTTTAGTCGGGCCGCCTTCTTTTTCCTTCAACCAAACTAAACGCTTCAGCACAGGCAAAAGAAAAAGGTACAGTGTGCTCAGACTACTGGCATAGTCTGTACTGTACCCTTCGTTCACATTAAAAATGCATTACAATGTTACAAAAATTTGTTGCTACCACTTTGGTATGTCTATCTGTTAACGCTCTTTTTGCACAAACCGACTCAACCGAAACAGAAGAAAAAAATCCTTTAAAAATCAGCGGGTACGCCGATGTGTATTACAAACTCGATTTTGCCAAAACCGGTGCCAACAATAAGACCAGCTTTACCAATTCACACAACTCATTTGAGCTGGGCATGGCTTCGCTGAAGTTTGAAAAAACACT
>JADLHL010000297.1 GCA_020848815.1 Chitinophagaceae bacterium
AACCTATTTTGCCCGCACCGATAGTGGCCTGCAAACCGGCGGTGTCAAAATGATTCCCATTGAAACGCCCAAGGGAACGTTTAAGGTTTGGACCAAACGCATTGGCAACAATCCCCGCATGAAACTGTTGCTGCTGCATGGCGGCCCCGGCGGCACACACGAAGCCTTTGAATGTTTCGAAAGTTTTATGCCGGCCGAAGGCATTGAGATTATTGAGTACGACCAACTCGATAGTTACTACAGCGATCAACCCAACGACAGCAGCCTGTGGACCACCGAACGGTTTGTAGAAGAAGTGGAACAGGTGCGCAAAGCGCTGGGTTGCGACAGTAGTAATTTTTATGTGCTCGGCCATAGCTGGGGCGGCATTCTGGCCATGGAGTATGCGCTGAAATATCAGCAGCACATCAAGGGCCTTATCGTCAGCAACATGATGAGTGATGTGCCTGCGTATGGTAAGTATGCACAAGAAGTATTGGCCAAACAAATGGACCCCAAAGTACTCGACACCATTCGTGGTTTGGAAGCCAAAGGTGATTACAGCAATCCCAAATACATGGAGTTACTTGGGCCTAATTTTTACGACAAACATGTTTGCCGCATTGTTCCCAACCCCGAGCCAATCATCCGCATGTTCAAGCACCTCAACCCCAATATTTATGTGTGCATGCAAGGCCCCAGTGAGTTTGGTGTAGCCGGCAGGCTCATCAACTGGAACCGTAGCCAAGATTTACCAAACATAACCGTGCCCACATTGGTAATTGGCGCCACCCATGATACCATGGACCCAGAACATATGAAATGGATGGCCACACAAGTCAAAAATGGCCGCAGCCTCATTTGCCCCAATGGCAGCCACTGCGCCATGTGGGACGATCAGGAAACCTATTTCACCGGCCTCATTCGTTTTATGAAAGATGTGGATGCCGGAAAGCCGGTGAAAGAATAGGATAAGCCTCGGCTTACAAATGCTATAATATTTTCATTTATTTTTTACTGCCCTGTTTCCAACGGGGCAGTTGCATTTATAGTAATGCGTAATCATTTTATAGCGCCGTCTCGCAGCTACTACATTCAAATGCAAAAAATCTCCCCTTTTCCTGCTGCCTATCGGCACTATTATCGTCAAATGCGGTAGTTTACCGTTTTCCGTTTATAAACCTCCATTTCAAATAAACTAAAGCACTATGAGAAAAATGAAGCTTTGGTTGGCAGGCCTTGTGCTATTGATGGCACAGGCGAAGGCCCAACCTACCTTCCCGGTAAATGGTGTGAGCACGCCGGGTTCGGGTGCCTATGCGTTTACCAACGCCACCATTGTAAAAGATGCCAAAACCACCATTCCCAATGCCAGCATGGTCATCCGCGATGGCAAGATTGTGGCTGTGGGTGCAGGCATCAGCATTCCAAAAGATGCCGTGGTAATTGATTGTAAGGACAAGTTCATCTATCCTTCTTTCATTGATTTGCAAAGTGATTATGGCATGCCTGCCCGCCCACAAGGCCGGGGTGGTTTCGATTTTCGTGCCCCGGCACAGCTCGAAACCAATGTAAAGGGTGCCTTTGGTTGGAACCAGGCACTCAAAGCTGATGTTGATGCCGCCAGCCTGTTTGTACCCGATGATGCCAAGGCCAAAAGCCTGCGGGATGCCGGCTTTGGTACCGTGCTTACCCATCAACCCGATGGTATTGCCCGTGGTACCGGTGCCGTGGTTACACTGGCCAGCGTACGTGCCAATCAGGTGTTGGTAAAAGACAAAGCTGCTGCGCTGTATTCTTTCAGCAAAGGCAGCAGCACTCAAAGCTACCCCGGTAGTTTGATGGGTACTATTTCGCTGCTGCGCCAAACCTATCTTGATGCACAGTGGTACAAAAGCAACCCCAAAGCAGAAGGTGTAAACCTGACGTTGAAAGCATGGAACGATCAGCAAAATTTGCCACAGGTATTCGACCCCAGCCAGGGCGGCGACTTGTGGAATATAATTCGGGCCGACCGCATTGGCGATGAATTTGGTGTACAGTACATCATCAAAGCCAGTGGCAAAGAATACCAACGCATCAGCGATGTGGCTGCTACCAAAGCGCCGCTCATTGTAAGCCTCAACTACCCTGCTGCGCAGGATGTAGAAGACCCCAATGCTGCCCGCTACGTAAGCCTGGCCGATATGAAGCATTGGGAGTTGGCACCTACCAACCCTGCGGCTATCGAAAAAGCAGGCATTCCTTTCGTACTCACCATGAGTGATGTACGTGACGGACGCACATTTATGAGCAACCTGCGCAAAGCCCTCGAATATGGCCTGAGCGAAACAGCTGCCATGGAAGCGTTGACTAAAACTCCTGCATCACTGTTGGGTATTTATGATAAAGTAGGTAGCCTCGATGCAGGCAAGCTGGCCAACTTCGTTATCACCAACGGCCCCATCTTTAGCGAAAAAACCACCATTCACCACAACTGGGTGCAGGGCAATGCCTATGTGGTAAAAGACGACAACTGGCACAATACCAATGGTAGCTATGCTTTGACTGTAAATGGCCCTGCTGGTGCACAGCAATTTACCCTCGATGTAAAAAGCAGCAGCAGTGCAGAAGTGTCTGCTAAAGACACATTGACCACGCAGTTCTCTTTTGATGGCAAAATGGTAAAAATTGGTTTTGCGCCCCGTACCCGCCGTGCAGGCATGGGTGGCGGTCGCCCCGGTATGATGATGGGTGGCGGCGCCGCTGCAGCATTGCCCGCCAGTGCCATTCGCCTGAGTGGTGTAAGCAATGGTGATGTATGGCAGGGCACCGGCCTCGACAGTAACGGAAACGCATTGACGTGGACCGCGGTTCGTACCAAAACAACCGAAGTAAAAGCTGACAGCGTGGCCAAGAAAGCCGCACCGCAAGTGGGCAGCCTCATGTATCCGTTTGTTGGTTTTGGTGCTACCGAAATGCCGAAACAAGAAACCATCCTCATTAAAAACGCTACCGTTTGGACCAGCGAAAAAGAAGGCGTACTGACAGCAACAGACGTGTTGGTGAAGAATGGTAAAATTGCTGCCGTAGGTAAAAACCTGAGCGATGCATCGGCCCGTGTAATTGACGGTACCGGCAAGCACCTGAGTGCAGGCATCATTGATGAACACAGCCACATTGCAGTAAGCAGCATCAACGAAGGTGGTCAGAGTGTTACCTCTGAAGTTCGCATCAAAGACAACCTCGACCCCGATGACATCAACATTTACCGCCAGCTGAGTGGTGGTGTTACTACCTCGCATATTTTGCATGGCAGTGCCAATACCATTGGCGGTCAAACCCAACTCATCAAACTCCGCTGGGGTACTAACGATCAGGGATTGATGTTCCAAAACTGGGATCCGTTTATCAAGTTTGCCCTGGGCGAAAACGTAAAACGTACCACCGCAACCAACGGCAATACCCGCTTCCCCGATACCCGTATGGGCGTGGAGCAAGTGTTGATTGACGCCTTTACCCGTGCTAAAGACTATGAAGCACAACTGAAGGCTGCGGAAGAAAACAACAAGAAGAAAGGCGCTACGCCAATGGTAGTTCGCCGCGACCTGGAGTTGGACGCCTTAGTAGAAATTATGAACCAAAAGCGTTTCATTACCTGCCACAGTTATGTAGCCAGCGAAATTGTAAGCACCATGCGTGTTGCCGAACAGTTTGGTTTTAAAGTAAACACCTTCACCCATATTTTGGAAGGCTACAAAGTAGCTGATAAAATGAAGGCACATGGTGCCAACGCTTCTACCTTCAGCGATTGGTGGGCGTACAAGCTGGAAGTACAGGATGCCATTCCGTACAACGCTTACATCATGAACAAAGTGGGTCTCAACGTAGCCATTAACAGTGATGATGCTGAAATGGCTCGTCGCCTCAACCAGGAAGCTGCCAAAGCAGTTAAGTACGGCGGATTGACCGAAGAAGAAGCCTTGCGCATGGTGACCATCAACCCTGCCAAGATGCTGCATGTGGATGACCGTGTAGGTTCTATCAAAGTGGGTAAAGATGCTGACCTCGTATTGTGGAGCGATAACCCACTGAGTATTTATGCAAAATCATTGTACACCATTGTTGATGGCACTGTGTTCTTCGACCGTGCCAAAGACCTGCAGGTACAACAGCAAGTGAAGGAAGAACGGACCCGCCTCATCAAAAAAATGATGGGTGAAAAAGGTGCCGGTCGTCCTGTAGTTCCCGCACAGCCATCGTACAAGTTTGTACATACCTGCGGCGACCACAGCCACAAAATGGGCCTGCTGGAATTTGATGAGCATGAATTGGAAGAAATAAAGTGAGGGTATTGAACCACAAAGACACTATGAAGGCACTAAGAGCTCCAGATAAATTATTCTTTGTGTCTGTTGTGTAGCCTTTGTGTCCTGGTGGTTAATAGCAGCGCTTTAAAATGATCAACACATCATTTAAAAAAATTAGAATGAAAAAAATACTTTTTAGCCTCGCAGTATTGGCATCGTTCAGCGGCTTTGCGCAGGACAATGTGTACCCTGCTCCTGCGGCCAAGGGCGTGGTGCTGCTGAAGGGCGGTACCGTTCACGTGGGCAATGGCCAGGTGATAGAAAATGCCACGGTAAAAATCAACAACGGTAAAATTGAGCAGGTAGGGCAAAACATCAGTGCTACCGGCGATGCCAAAGTGATAGATGTAACCGGCAAACACATTTACCCCGGTCTTATATTACCTGCTACCCAACTGGGACTGCAAGAAATTGGCAGCGGTGTACGGGGTAGCAACGACTTTTTTGAAATTGGCGAGAACAACGCCTCAGTACGTGCTATTGCTGCATACAACGCCGATAGCAAAGTAACCAACACCCTGCGCAGCAACGGCATTTTGCTGGCCAACGTAGTACCGCAAGGTCAGGTGGTGGGTGGCATTTCATCCGTAGTGCAGCTCGATGCATGGAACTATGAAGACGCTGCTTACGCCATCGACAATGGTATGCAGTTTTACATGCCCAGCCTGCTGGCCCGCCCCGGTGGTGGCCGCTTTGCAGCCTTCTTTGCGCAAATGGGTGGTGCCCCAACCGATCCGGTAAAACAGGCACTGGAAACCATCGAAAAAGTGAAGCAGTTTTTCCGCGATGCCAAAGCATGGAATGCCGAACCGGTGCATGCAGAAAAAAATCTGAAATACGAGGCCGCTAAGCCTTTGTTTGAGAAAAAACAAAAGCTGTATGTACATGCCAGTCAGGTAAACCAAATGTTGGTGGCAATTGATTTTGTAAAAGAGTTTGGCTTTGATGTAGTGCTGGTGGGAGCCAGCGAAGCCTACCGCATAGCCGACCTGCTGAAGCAAAACAACATCAGCGTTATCCTGAGCCAAATGCACAACTTGCCTACCAGCGATGACGATGCTGTAGATCAGCCCTATGCTGCACCAGCGGTGTTGCAAAAAGCAGGTGTATTGTTTTGCATCAACGACGATGACCCGCAAAACCGCGGCCGCAACCTGCCCTTCAATGCCGGTACTGCAGCAGCCTATGGCATAAGCAAAGAAGAAGCACTCACTGCCATTACCCTCAATGCGGCCAAAGTGTTGGGTATCGATAACCGCACTGGTTCTATCGAAGCAGGCAAAGACGCCAACATTGTGGTAAGCGATGGCGACATTTTGGATATGCGCAGCAGCAAAATTTCGCTGGCCTTTATTCAGGGTCGTCAGCTGCTGCTCGACGATAAGCACAAGCAATTGTTTGAACGCTACAAACACAAATACGGTATTAAATAACGCTTAGTTATTTATGCTTACAAAAGAGGACTCCATTCGGGGTCCTCTTTTTTTTGACAGATGGATGAGGTTGCTCCTATGGAGCAAAACACATTCGCCTTTACCAAACACTCAACTTGTGAACTTATGATCCCCATTAGTTTTCGGGACGAGAACTTGTGAACCCGTGAACGCTGGAACTTGTGAACTCCCAACCTACCAACTTCCCAACCTACCAACTTCCCAACCTCTACCCCGCCCCGCTTCTCTTCGTTAAAGAACTGCAAACAGTTTTCTGCTTTTCTCATTCTGGCCTGATTTTTTGAATGATGCTTGTAAACACAAGTATGAACGTAAAACAACTTTTAGTAGCTGCTGCATTAGTAGGATTGGCCCACACCGCCGGCGCCCAAGCCACCGGCAGTACGTACACAACAGCGTTGGGTTTTAAATTTTCGCCCACAGCCATTTCTGTAAAACACTTTGTAAAAAGCAATGCTGCCATTGAAGGCCTTGCCTATTTCTGGCGAGATGGCTTTAGAGCCACTGGCCTGTACGAATGGCACGATGACATTAAGGGTGCACGTGGCCTGCAATGGTACGTAGGTGGTGGTGCCCATATCGATTTGTGGGACGATGAATACCGCAACCGTTTCAACCCCAGCGGCCGTGCTGCTGCCGGTTTGGATGGTGTTATTGGTCTCGACTACAAATTCAACGGCGCCCCCATCAACCTCAGCCTCGACTGGCAACCGTCGGTTACGTTTATAGGTGCCAACTATAGTAGCGTAGACTGGTTGGGCGTAGCCGTCCGCTTTACATTTTAATAAGGGTGAATAGGGTATAGAAAAAGGGCCTGCAACTGTTTAGCTGCAGGCCCGCTTGTTTATAGCATATCCTTTCATTTTTTCTTTTACATCTTCTCCATTTTCAGGCAAACTTTCCCAACTTCGACGGATTCTGCTCCACGAAGCTTCTTATTAATAATCAAAACGGTATACGGATGAAAAAACTGTTATGGGCTTGCCTGTTGCTCCTGTTGGTACAGGCTTCACAGGCCCAACTGGTCAACCTCGCTACGGATTTTAAAAACCTGAAAGCCCGCAACATTGGGCCGGCCGGTATGAGTGGCCGTGTGACTGCTATTGATGCAGTACACAGCAACCCCGACATTATTTACATTGGCGCAGCCAGTGGCGGTGTTTGGAAAACCACCAACGGTGGTGCCAGCTGGACGCCCATTTTTGATGATCAGCCAACACAAAACATTGGCGCCATTGCCATTCAGCAAAGCAACCCGAATGTGATTTGGGTAGGCACAGGCGAAGGCAACCCCCGCAACAGTGTGAGCCTCGGCGAGGGAATGTATAAAAGCATCGACGGCGGTAAAAGCTGGAAGCTCATGGGCCTCCAAAAAACCATGAACATCCACCGCATTCTCATCGACCCGACTGATCCGAATACAGTGTATGCCGGTGCCATTGGCAATCCTTTTGCTGCACACCCCGAACGTGGCGTGTACAAAACCACCGACGGCGGCGATACCTGGAAACTCATTTTGCATACCAACGACAGCAGCGGCGTAGCCGATATGGTAATGGACCCCAGCAACCCCAACAAACTGCTGGTGTGTATGTGGCAGCACAACCGCACACCATGGAGCTTTTTCAGTGGTGGCAAAGGCAGCGGTTTTTACAGCACCTGGGATGGTGGTAAAAATTGGAAGAAACTCGGCAAAGCAGAAGGCTTGCCCGATACTACAGGTCGCATTGGTATCGCCATTGCCCCAAGCGATCCGGATGTAATCTACGCCATGGTAGAAGCCACCAAAAACGGCCTCTACCGCAGCGAAGATGGCGGCATGAAATGGACACTGGTAAACAGTGATCCGCAATGGGTAACCAACCGTCCTTTTTATTTTCAAGACATTATGGTAGATCCACAAAACGAAAACCGTTTGTACAACATCTACCAGATGATTGCACAGAGTGATGATGGTGGTAAATCTTTCCGCATCATCATTCCGTACGAAGGTGTACACCCCGACCACCACGCCTGGTGGATTCATCCGAAAGATCCTTCTTTCATCATCAACGGCAACGATGGTGGCATTGCCATCAGCCGCGACCGTGGCCGCAGCTGGCAGTTTGATGAAAAATTGCCCCTCGGTCAGTTTTACCACATCAACGTAGACAATGAAATACCCT
>JADLHL010000298.1 GCA_020848815.1 Chitinophagaceae bacterium
GCCGCCGGCAACAAAACTTTTTACAAAGTAGAAAACGGCAAACGCTATTGCTACGATGTAGCCAGCAAAACCTACAAGCTGCTGCCAGGTGGCGATAACTTTATTATTCTTTCTGACCTGAAAGAAAAGACCGTTTGGAAAAACAGTGCCTGCACTCTCGTAGACATGGGCGATGATGTGCTGGGCCTGAGCTGGAGCACCAAAATGAATACCATTGGCGGCGATGTGCTGGCGGGTATTCAGAAAAGTGTGGCCATAGCCGAAGAAAAATACAAGGGACTGGTGATAGCCAACGAAGGCGCCAACTTTAGCCTCGGTGCCAATGTGGGCCTCATCTTCATGTACGCTATCGATCAGGAATATGATGAGCTGGACATGGCCGTTCGCATGTTTCAAAACACCAGCATGCGGCTGCGCTACAGCAGTGTGCCCGTGGTGGTAGCGCCGCATGGCATGGCGCTGGGCGGCGGCTGCGAGTTTAGCCTGCATGCTGATAAAATACAGGCGGCTGCCGAAACCTATATTGGCCTGGTAGAACTGGGCGTGGGCCTGATACCCGGTGGTGGCGGTACCAAAGAATTTGCGCTGCGTGCCGGCGACGAATACTTTGATGGCGAAATAGAAATGGAAGCCCTGAAGCGTCGCTTCTTTACCATTGGCATGGCCAAGGTGGCCACCAGTGCGTACGAAGGCTACGAACTTGGCATCTTACGCAAGGGTATTGATGAAGTGAGCATGAACATCAACCGCCGGGTGGCCGATGCCAAACGCAGCGTGTTGGAAATGTACAACGAAGGTTATGTGCAACCCGTGCAGCGTACCGATGTGAAAGTGCTGGGCCGTGGTGCTCTCGGTGCCATGCTGGCGGGTCTCAATGGCATGCAACTGGGCAACTACATTACAGAACACGATGTGAAGATTGCGAAGAAGCTGGCCTACGTGATGTGTGGCGGCGACCTGAGCGAAGCAGCATTGGTAAGCGAACAATACCTGCTCGACATTGAGCGGGAAGCCTTCCTGAGCCTGACGGGTGAAAAGAAAACACTGGAACGTATACAGAGTGTATTGAAGGGTGGAAAGCCGGTGAGGAATTAAAACCCCTGCCCTCACCTAACCTCTCCCTAAAGGGAGAGGAATGAAAGCCGCTTCTGATGGAGCGGCTTTTTTAATGAACATAACCGCATATTATTCTACCTTACACAAATACAAATGCGTGTTCATGAAGGGGTTCATCAAATACATTGCTGTTCTTTTTTTGGCAACAATGCTATTGGCTGCATGTCAGCGAAATATAAAGTATCCGTATGCTATCAGAGATTTTGATGCAGAAGTGCAACCTTTGCTGGAATCGTTAGCATCAAACGGAATATTCAACAGGAACTGGCATATTCAAGAAGACCTAAGAGAAAGGCTTTCCGAAAATGATTTGAAAAACCTGAGCAAATGTGATGTACCCATCTTACGCTTATTTGCGATGGATGCTTTATTAAATGCTGTGCAGAAAGAAATAGATGATGAGTTTGAACGAACATCCACACAAATGGATATTGCATTTACACACTTAGATGATACAGCGAGTGTAAATGTTGATAATGGAGAGTTTGGTATTTACAGACGGTTGATTAGTGATTACATACTTGGAAATTTTAGCCCAAATCATATCGACCCTAAGCTTTCAGACAAGCTGACTTTGGAACTGCTGTCAAACAGACCATACTTACATCAAACTTACTCAAGTTACACCAAAAGATTCTCCAGATTGCCCAATGGGCATCAACTCATCAGAAATATAGTGGAGCACAAATACAAACCAGTGCCAATAAACGAACCATTTGAAGGGGGCGAGGCAGAGGAAATGTTGTTGAGGCTTGCCTCTTTTCAAAAGGCTGCAGATACAACATTGATAAGATTAAGACTCCAAGACTGCATAAATGATTGGAGTCGTCATTTCAATATCAGAAATAACAGATGGAATTTAGGTCGAGGCTATTTATTAGAAACTCTTACTAAATATCCGTACCCAGAATATGCGGTACCAGTAACCATGCTGGTTGACATGATGATTCGTGAGAATACCGGTATACTCGAAGAAGATCTTTATATAAAATATAGCGGGGATGAAATAGGTCTTGATGACCATTTTGCTGCTGTTGCAGCAATAAGAAGCAATCATGGAAAACAACAGTTGGCAAGACTATTACGACATTATCAAGACCTTGCTTTAAATAATGAATCTCTATATCGAACCTTCGGCAAAGAAGCCCTCAGCAAACTCAAAACCTTTATCAAAGCGTATGATTATGCGGATTATAAAAGTTTGTTGCAATAACAAACTTTCTGTTGCATATTCATTTTACTGCACCAATAACTGTACCATTTGTGGCTGCTGTTTTTCATTTGTCAGCAGCAGCGTGTACAACCCAGCGCTGAGTGGTGCGGGCAATGTCCAGCTCAGGTTGGCAGAACCTTTTGTTTGTAGAATGCAGGCGGTAGCCACTGGTCGTCCATCATTGCTGTACAATTGAAGTGAGTAGGTACCGGCTTTTACTTGTGTAATGAAAATGGGTTGACCTGCCTTTGCCGGATTGGGAAAGACCTGCAGCAATTCTTTCGTTGTGGTTTTCTCCACTGTTGGTTTCATTGATGCTGCAGGCTTTGATTTTTTCTTCTTGCGTACAATCACCACTTCGCCAGAAAGAGCCACCCTTTCTCTGGTGAACTGTGCATGTTGTTGGTAAATATGATAAGACTTCAATGGCGCCAATTGTAGTTGATGTTGCATGGACATGTATCCAACGGAAGAGTATTGAATGTTTACCGAAGGTGCAGGTTCTTTTACCCTCAATTCGTACCTGCCCAATGCATTGGTACTGGTGCCCACAGTAGAGCCTTCTATCATTACAGAAACGCCGGCCATGGGAATGCCGCTTTCATCCGTTACCTGCCCTTGGATAATGATGGGTTGTGGAGCTGGCATCATTACTTTGCCCATTGTCACCACTTCAGCTTTGGATTTTGGTGCTGTCACTACCACCGTGTCAGCATAGCTTGCTTTTTGAGCAGTTGCTTTGTTGGCAAACAATGCGCCGGAAATGAGGGCTGCCCAAAACCATTTTACCCGTAGCCAGCTGCGTTGCAAATGAGTGGGTTGCAACGGCCGGTCTAATTGTTGTGCCAAAAAACGGCCACAGGTATTTCCTGTAGCAGCTTGCAATGTGTCAAGCACTTCATCATCAGTCATTGTGGTAAAATCAACCACCGTTTTTTGACACTGACCGCAAAAGCGACCTTTTTCAGCTGGGGTCATGTGTTGCCAGTTTTCGTGGCAGGGCTTGGGTATATGTACATGAAAGGTTGACTCAGGCATGGCTCCGTTTTTACACAAGAGCCCCAGAAAGATGAAATGGTTGTAGCGAGATGAATAATTTTATGCAAGAAAAGTGAATCAGCGATTCGATCAAGTCACAACGACTTCGTATTGCTGCACCTTAGCCGCTTGCTTTTCCCAACTGCGGCGGTAAGTTGCAGAAAGAATGAATATTCCGATTTTCGAAGCAGTAATTTTCACTTCAAGTACAGCACCTGCTCCTATGAGTTTGGACTTGGCAGGCAATATTTTAGTGCTAATTTGAAGACTTTCTTCATCGGGGTTTTGCAGCAACCAGTTATAGCCGCCCACACCTTCTTTTTGCAGTAAGATGGTTTTGCTTTCGCCTATGTGTAATTCGATACGCATGTGTAAAAATGAAAGAACAGCAGGACGGTACTGAACTGTACCGATACCTGCTGTAAGTAAGCTATTTAAAGATGCCGGTTTTTTAAATACCGAACTGTCCGGTATTGATGTATTCTTTTTTGATGAGGCACCAAAAGTCGTCGGCCAGACCACGCAACACATACTCATAAGGTAGCCAGCCATATCCTGCTTCACCCCAGCCGGTTCCCCAACTGTTGCGAATGAGGATGGCGCCTTTCGTTTTCTTTTTATCGTTGGGGTTGGTAATGGTTTTATTGTCATCAAAACCTACCGCCATTACTGCATGTCCACCGGCAGTTTTTTCTGTAGCACTGGGAAAAGGAATCATCCCCTTACGACCAGTTTCGCTATACAATGAACTGTAACAGGTAAAGCCAAACATGGCGGGCAGGCCGGCCGCTAAATGTGTTTTCAGGCTGGTCAAAATATCGGGGCGGGCAGTACCCGGCGGGTCGAGGCGGTAAAACTGAATGGCCTGAAAACTTTGCCCATAGGCATACAAGAAAGCGCTGGGCTCCTGATCATACTTACTGATGACATATGGCCAGTACGATTCAGGCGGTGTACCAAACAAAGCCATGGCCCCCATGGTGGTACGCAGAAATGCACCTGTATCGCCGGTCCAACCAAGCATGTTGCGTGTTACTTTATACAAAAACAATCTGGATGCGTCGAGATGACGGCCATAAGCCCGGCTCTCAAAATACTCAATCATACCCACACCAGCGTGTGCCGTGCAGCTACCAATAGAGCCTTGGTCTTCAATAGGTGAGCACCACGACCGCAGATCTGCGCTGGAAGGTGCTTTGGCTGGCTTTCCGGCCTTAATGTTGGCCGATGCCAGCATGCCTTTTACGGTTTCCGTTCGGCCTACTGCCAGCAGTTGGGCAGGTACTACTGTGCTGTCGGCGGTGTAATCGCGGAAGTCGGGCAAATCGGGCAACCAGCCCATGCCATAATTCGATGTTTCCATAATGTGATTTTTGGGTGTAGAAAAAAGTGTAGCATTATTTATGGCGCAAAGCCGTGAGCACTAAGCCCAGCAAAATGATGGCATCGTACTTGCTGGTTTGCAGCAGTACTTTTTGCTGCACCAATAGCAGCTGGTTATCTTTTGCCATTATTTGCCAAAGCGTTTCGCTGTGCTTTTGCGTGGTCATTTTCTGTATGTCGTTGGTGGTAATCAATCCTGCTTGCAGCATGGCCAATACCATTTGCCCTATCAGGTTTTTCGATTCATCCAGCCGGTTGTACACCAGCTGATAATAATCCATGAGTACCTGCAGGGCTTCACGGGCTATACGGTAGCCAATACTGAGCTCATGAGCCCGTTTATTACGTTCTATCTTTTCAAATGAATAAGGGTCGGTACCCCGAAGCAGTGTGGCAAAATCGGTGTAGAGGGTTTTCATTTTCGATCTTTCCACCGGGCCGTTGTGTTGTTCAAAAAACTGATCGCAGTGTTGTAGCCATTGCTTCAACTGATCGTCAAAATAATAGTCCCGCATCTCGTAAGCAGCAAATACTTTTCTGCCATCGAGCATCAGCTTATCGAGCAGCTCAAGTTTGTGGTATTGCAGTACAGGTATCATTCGAAATCTACTACTTTGGTTTCTTCGCCTTCTGCGTTTGTTACACTATTTACGAAAATGCCTTCCTCAGTAATCTTCGCCCTGATTTGTAAAATGGAAATATCTGTGCCTTCCGTTTTTACAATTTGTGTTTCCGGACTAATGAGCAGATTTTTAAGCACACTCTCTGTGAGGCGGATATTTTCGCCCAGTGTTTGCTGTATCATTTTTTTCCATTCGGCTATCAAATCTTCCATGGTTTGAATGCGAATGAACCTGGTAACGATGAGCGGATTTGGATTGGGCTTTACACGTTCTACATTTGCATAAATACCCATGAGTGTTTTTACAATCCTGTCGATGTGTTGCACCGCATCTTCTTTCTTTTCAATCACCAACTGGTTCAGATCTTGCAGGTTGGGCATTTCACTCAGGTCGTTGTACGCCTCTTTAATCAATTGACGCACTTGCATCATTTCCCTTGCATCGTTGGGAAAGGGCTTTGCAAACTGCCGGCCAAAACGGTCGACATAACCGAGCATGAATTTTTCAAACTCTTCATACTGCCAGGTAAACGTGTAAATGTTGTTGTACTGTGCACCAGCTATCACCATCGGAATGTTGAGTTCCAGCTCCGGTATTTTAAACCGGGGTACGGAGAAATGTTTCATTACCGGGTCTTTGGCGTATTCGGTAGCAATGCGTACCGATTCGGTGTCGGCTATTACACGGGCCCGGGTGATTTCGCTGAAAATAAAAGAGAGATATTGTGCTACGGTAATCATAACTATGGAGTGATACAACCACAGCCCACACCGGGCAAGCCGGCGTGGTACTGTAGCATGTTGTATGGAAAATGTGTTGGAAAATTTAGCTGGCCAGCATGTTCAGTATTTTCTCCAAACCGGCGGGCATTTCATCCTGAGTGGCTTTTACTTTCACATTCAGGCTGTATTCTTTTTCCACCTTTACACCAGTGCTGCTTTGGCGCTGGTAAGAGGCAGAAACCTTAAAGCTCACCGGACCAAAACCGCCTTTTACTTCAGCAGCTACATTCAACTTGTCGCTGGTGTTGGCGGTTTCAACGGAGTTTAGCTTTACGTTGAAGTTGATGTCTACCGTTTCGATACGGATAGACGGAATGGGCAGCATGGCCAGCAAGGGCACTTTGATGAATGACTCACTGGTTACTTCTTTTCCTTCTGCATCCACATCTTTTTTGGTATGCGAAAAGTCGACCATCACCAATTCCTTTTTGCCGTCTACTTCTGTAAAACCTACGGCGTTGATAAAGTTGATGGTAGCCATGGCCGAAGCAGTTTGTGCTTCGATAGCGGCTTGCAGCGGGCCACCAATCATCTTGTGGAAGTTGATGTTGTTGAGCTCACTGGTGAGGTTGGTGCTGGGTGCCCCCAGCGGACGAGGATTGCCACTTAATGCAGCAACAGATCGGATTGCTTTGGCAGCCACGTCTACCGGCTCGGTAGAGGCCTTACGTGTGGCAACGGCCTTAGTAGCGGTTTGGCTGCGGGCAGGTGCAGCAGCTTTTTTACTGGTAGCC
>JADLHL010000299.1 GCA_020848815.1 Chitinophagaceae bacterium
CAATGCAGCGGCGCTGCAGCAAATGGGTGTGATGGTCTTAGACGATGCTGACACGCCACATTTTCATCAGGACATAGCCAACTGGTTGCAACAACCACAACCTGTGATTGCGCAGCAAGCCAATAACGTAGCACAGACAGTGGAACATGTGCTGCAGCTCGCATTACAACAGCAACCCATGATGGTAGCATAGTAATGTAAATGGCACGATATGCGTTTACAGAACCTTACGTGAAGTTTGCAGTTTGCAATACGCAGTTTGCAGTAAAAAATTACAACGTGAGCAGCAGCACCTGCCAGGCTTTGTCTACTAAGCCTTGCTGCAACAATTGTGCGGCATAGCGTTGACATTCTTTTTCCATTTCCTCCGGGCTGTTGGCATAATACTGCACAATGTTTTTGCAGGTATCATCTGTAAAAGCCGGATCGGCTTCGGGTAGTTGCTGCACATTGGCCAGCATCCCCAAATGATTGCCGGTAAGTATGTTGCTGCTGCGGATGCTCTCAGGTAGTTGATCGATGCCAATACCCAAAGCGGTGTTGGGCTTGGGTACGGCAAACACGGCATCGCCACTGGCACGGCAGTAAAAATCGCCCCCCATGCGGGCTACCAAATCTATTTTGTGCGGGTCTATTTGTTGTTGCTCATTCAGCACGGCATCATTGATGTGCATTACCAGTATTTCGCAGATGATGAGGTTGCCGGCGCCACCTTCGCTGCCAGTTTCAATCACTTGCTTTACCCGGCATTCCATTTGCACCGGGCTTTCGGCTACCCGTGGTGGTTTCACTTTTTCTGAAGGTAGTTTGGTAAAACCTGCTTTCACAAATTCATCTACACCCTTTGGATACTCGCAACTGCTCAGGCTCATTTGCTGCACCATGTTGTAGTTCACCACATTAATCACTACCTCGTTTGTTTCAAGCACATTTTCCAAGGTGTTTTTATTGGTATTGTTGCGCAGTCTGCGGGTAGCACCAAAAATTAACGTAGCCGGATTGCTGCCAAACATATTGAAGAAACTATACGGGCTAAGGTTCACGTTGCCGTCTTTGTCTACCGTGCTGGCAAAACAAATAGGGCGTGGCGATACAGCACCCACCATGTATTGATGCAATTGCATTACTGGAACTTCACCGGGTATAATTTTCATAGCAGCGATTTAAAAAGATAACATTGTTGCGATAGCAAAAGAACGGCGCAAATATCAGCACAAACGCTGTATGCTGCTGTGACTGATGTCGCCATTGGTACCCACATTTTCCAACAACAGCAAGCCGGGCTTCATGCCGGGTTTCAGCAGGCCGTATTGCTGCTGAATGCCCAACGCAGCAGCGCCATTGTACGTTGCCCATTGCAATAGTTGCGCCAGCTGGAGTTGCGGAAACGCCGCTTGCAGCGTTTGCATTTCGGCCAGTATGCTCAGGCTGTGGTTGCTGGCCAGGCTATCGGTGCCGAGGCAAATGCGGGCCTCTTTTTCAATAAACAAAGGCACATTGGGCAGCGGGTTGCCAATGTATTGATTGGCCCTTGGGCAAAAGCACCAATACACAGCTTGTTGCCGTTGTTGCATGAGTGCAATATCATCGGCGGTGCTGTGGCAATTATGTACCAGCAACAGGTTGCCCTGCTGCGGCAACCAATCGGCTACATGATGCAAACTGCTGTTGCCTTTTGGTGTAAAAAAATCGATGTTGACGCCAATGGCTTCATACAAACGCAAGAGATCGCCATTGCCTTGGGTGAGCAACATTTCTTCCGCCGCACTTTCCTGATTGTGCATGCTCACCACCGTTTGTGTTTGTTGTGCAATCAACTCGTACAACTTGCCCGATACAGAATACGGCGCATGTGGCACCACACTGATTTGCGCAGCGGGCTGGTGTTGTTGCAATGCATGCATTACGGCGATGCCTTGTTCAAAACGCTGCAAAGCCGCCGTAGGTACAAAGCCAGATACTTCTACCAGGCTATGCCAATAAAGAGAGCTGTGTTGTTTGATGGCGGCACTGTTGGCGGTATTGCAAATGTCGCCCACGGCCACGATGCCATGCCCCAGCATTTGCTCGGCCGCATTGTGCATAGCGTATTGTATGAGCTCTGCATCGGCTTGCCGGTTAAACATGACTTGCAGCAAAAAATCGACCATGCCGGTATGCTCGGGTATGCGCCCCAACATGTGGCTGAGTTCGAGGTGGCAATGCGCATTTACAAAACCGGGGCAAAGCCAACCCTTGAAGTGTTGAACCTCGCTGCCGGCCTGCTCCAGTGGCACTACGTCAATAATGGTGCCTTGTGCATTGGCAATAACGGCGTGTTGGGTAAGCACGGCTTCACCGGTAAAAACGACATCGGCAGTAAAACGCTGGTATTGCATGCAGCTGGTTTTGGGCAAATGAATGAGGCACAAAAAAACGACAGCCGAAGGTATGGGCAACAGATAGTTCTGCAGATGGTTGTTGATGATTGTAACCTGTCAACCATTTGAATCATCAACTTCAACCCTATTTAAAATACAACAACGCTACACCAAACAGTATCACTGATACCACAAAGCCAAACAGGAATACATAATACGCTGCATTGAGGTAGCGGTAAGTTTTGTTGAGGGCATGGCCCATGTCGTGGTTCATGTCCATCATGTGTTTGTACACGGCTTCGGGGCTTCTAATGAGCTTAAACATTTCTTCTTCATACTCCTCTCTACTCATACGGGTGTAGTTGCCAAAATACAAGAGGTCGGTTTTGGGTTCGTTGTGCATGTCCCAATACGGTTTGCGGCCACGCCGCGGAATGGTAGCCAGCAATGCCAGCACAATGGTGCTGAGGTTGCACACCGTCATCACTATAACAGGTATGCGCAAATACGGAAACTCATCAATGCGGGCCGCTACTGTGGTAAACAGCACCGACACAATGATGGTGTTGATGGAAATAAGAATGTTGGCCTTGGTATCGGCACGGCCGGTTAAATCGAAGTTGGTACGAATGAGCAAGCGAAACATGGTTTCTACCCCACGGCTTACATTGGCATAGGGCAGTTGTTGTTGCTCTTCTTCTTTTTTCAGGTTTTTTTTACCCAGCGATTTGTGCAACTGCTCCAGGTGAAAGCGTTTGACCGGCTCCAGTGTTTGCTGTGCAAAAGGCGTATGGTACTGATGTTTTTCCAGCATGCCCAGCTGCAGCATTTTCCACTCTCGGCTGCTGATGCTGCGGTGTTGCAACCATTCCATTTCTTGCTGCAGCAGTTTGCTTTTGATATCCCAATCGGCGCTGCCATAGTCGAAGTGAATAGCATCGTGCAGCAATAGTTGTTCCTCAGTTGGCTGTACGGGCAAATCGTATGCGGCCAGTATGCATTGCGTTATTTGTTGGGTAGTGGCTTCCGGCAATTGCTGCTGGTGCAACCATTCTTTGGCAAGCATGGCCCCAAACGATTCGGGGTGTTCTGTTTGCCGTTGCAAAAAACCGAGGGCATGAAACCATGCCGCCAGCTCTGCTATCAACATTGTTTCATACGGTGTATGATTGGCTGCCGCAATGAGGCGGATACGTTCTACTGTTTGGGTAAGGTACCCATGGTGATGGTAGCATAAATCTGCAGTTTGTTGCTGCTGATACAACTGCTGAATGTGAGCCGCAGTAGCCTGCCTCAGGGCTTCCAACTCCATACACAAATGATTGATTGGCCCCGAAATTAAGTTGAATGCCAACGGGCAACTATGCCATTCGTCAGGTTCTGAAGTTTGATAAAGATTTCTTTACAAATCGCCGAGCTGCGGCCGTATCACCAGGTCTTCTATGCAAGCCTGCGGACTCAGTTGCGACGCTGTTACCACCAGCTTTGCAATATCGTTGGCTTCCATGATGCGGTCGGGCGAAACACCGCTGCCCGCCCAGCTATCCGTCCATACGGCACCGGGCATAATGTTGGTGACTTTAATACCGAAAGGCTTCATTTCTTCCCGCAGGTTTTGACCAAAACCCAGCAGTGCAAACTTGCTGATGCTGTAGCTGCCGCCATTGCTGTACGCCTGCAATGAGGCAATGGAACACATGTTGAAAATGTGGCCGCTTTTGCGGTCCATCATACCGGGCAAAAGAGCACGGGTAAGATGATAAGCTGATAGCAGATTCACCTGCAACATTTCTTCGAGTGTGCCGGCAGGTTCGTTGTGAATACTGCCGGGCAAAAAATAACCCGCATTGTTCACCAACACATCGGGGATGCCTACATGTGCCGGCAACCAATCGCCCAAGGCTTGCACCGCTTGTGCATCGGCCAGGTTGCAGGCATAGTGTACAATGGTTTGTGCAGGATAGCGGTTGCGCAAGGTTTCAGCCGCATTGGCCAAGGGCTCCGCTTGTTTGGATACAAGCACCAGCAGGTGCGGTTCGCTGGCGGCAGCAAATTGTTCGGCGATGGCGAAACCAATGCCACGGCTGGCACCGGTGATGAGGATAATCATGCGAAATGAAACAGTTTGATGGAAGCAATGTAGCTTGCGCAAATATCGGTGTTAGCACCGCTCCTATCTATGAAATATCAGCACCTGTTTTTCGACCTCGATCATACCCTGTGGGATTTTGAAGCCAACAGCCACGACACGCTGCACGAAGTATATTACCACAACCGCCTGCACGAAACACTCACCCCCGATTTCAATGCTTTTTTTGAACGCTACTCCTACCACAACAAACGCCTGTGGGATCGCTATCATCATGGGTTTATAAAGCAAGAAGAGCTGCGCTGGAAACGCATGTGGCATGCCTTGCTGGAGTTTAAACTGGGCGATGAAAAACTCTCCAAACTCATGAGCCAGCAGTACCTGGAAATACTGCCTACCAAAACCAAACTCTTTCCGTATACGATTGAAATTATTGAGTACCTGAAAGGGAAAGGCTATCAGCTGCACCTCATCACCAACGGATTTGAAGAAGTGCAGTTGGGCAAATTGCGCAACAGCCAGATCGAACATTTTTTTGGCGAAGTGATTACGAGTGAAAGAGCCATGTCGCTAAAACCGCACAAAGAAATTTTTGACTATGCCCTGCAGCAAACCGGTGCTGCCACGCACAACAGCATTATGATTGGTGATAACCTCGATGCCGATATCAAAGGGGCCATGGATGCCGGATTGGATACCATTTTTGTAAACCACATTCATGAAAAAACAGAGCTACAACCCACCTATATCATTCATCATTTGAAAGAGTTGGAAGATATTTTGTAAGCGGTGCAATGCCTGCTTCATGTACAATTTTTATACCACCCCTCCGGGGTTAGCAATGCTGTTGGTTTTGGATGCTGCTATAATCCTTTCACCCCTTCGGGGTTTTGTGAAATGAATAGAACATTACTTGCATGCAAAACATCCAATCCCGAAGGGATGACACTATCATAGCACAGTTACATGTGTCAAATGATTGAACCCCCGAAGGGGTGACAGATTACCTCCCAATACCAATCGACATTGCTATTTCATGTATTGTAAACCGTTAAACCGGTTTAAGCCGTTTATGGTTTCCAACTAGCCCACGGTTTAAACCGTGGGCTATGAAAGAGCAATGATGGGCTGCCAATGGTTTTAACCATTTTTCACTCCTTCGGATTTGTGCTAAATGCATGTACATCAAATAGGCAATGATACTGCAAGCCCACGGTTTAAACCGTAGGCTATAAGATGGCATTGATGACCGAAAACCGTCATCAACCTTTCTTTCTCAGCGCATTAACATTAAAAGCTGCATCTTCGCCGCGGATTAGCAAAAGCTAACTCCTGTTGTTAAGGTGTAGCCTGGCAGCGTTTTTTGCAAATTTCATCCACCACTTCTCCAGTGGATGTGCATCAGAAACAGCTTCCATTTCATCATTGGCAACGCCGATTATCTCAATTATTTAAACAAGAAACGACAAGTGAAACATGCCCTGTGCATGCTCCACCTGCCTACATGGTTATGAAAACATTTGACCAAATGGGTTTGATAGACCCACTATTGAAAGCCTTGCAACACGAAGGCTACACCACGCCTACGCCTATTCAGGCACAAGCCATTCCGCACCTGCTCGAAGGCCGCGACCTGCTCGGTTGTGCCCAAACAGGTACCGGCAAAACCGCTGCTTTTGCATTGCCTATTTTGCAATACCTCACCCAGCAGCCCGCCAAAGATTTGCACAAAAAAAACATTCGTGCACTCATACTAACGCCCACCCGTGAGCTGGCCATTCAAATTGAAGAAAGCCTGCGGGCCTATGGTCGAAACCTGCCCCTGCAGCACCTCGTTATATTTGGTGGTGTAGGTCAGCAGCCACAGGTAAATGCCTTGCAACGTGGCGTAGATGTGCTGGTAGCCACACCCGGCCGCCTGCTCGATTTGATACAACAAGGTTTTGTAAGCCTGCATAACCTTGAGGTATTTGTGCTGGACGAAGCCGACCGCATGCTCGACATGGGTTTTATCCATGATGTAAAAAGAATCATCACCAAGCTGCCTGCTAAAAGACAAACCTTGTTTTTCAGCGCTACCATGCCGCCCGATATTCAGGCATTGGCCAACACTATTTTGACCCACCCCATTAAAGTAGAAGTAACACCAGCCAGCTCTACCGCCGACACCATTGAACAATACATTTATTACGTAAGCAAAAAGGATAAGCCTGCATTGCTGGTGCACTTGCTACAGCAAAACCAGGACATAAAAAATGTGCTGGTATTTACCCGTACCAAGCACGGTGCCGACCGTGTGGTGAAAGACCTGATGCGGGCCGGTGAAACAGCCGCCGCCATTCATGGCAACAAAAGCCAGAATGCCCGTCAGCTGGCCTTGCAAAACTTTAAGAAAGGTGTGATACGTGTGTTGGTAGCTACTGATATCGCTGCCCGTGGTATTGATATCGACGACCTCGGTCACGTAATCAACTACGAACTCCCGAATATTCCTGAGAGCTACGTACACCGCATTGGCCGTACCGGTCGTGCAGGTGCCAGTGGTGTGGCATTTTCTTTTTGCGAAGCAGAAGAAAGAGCTTACCTCAAAGACATTCAGAAATTGATCAGCAAGCAAATACCTGTAGAAGAAGATCATCCGTATGTGGGCAATGCACATGCCGTGCATGTAAAAACAGAGCAGCCACGTCAGCAACATCAGCAGCGTCGCCAGCAACAGCAAAGGCAACAACAGCAGCGACCACCAAGGCCGCAACAACAGCCACCTGCAGCAGCACAACAGGATAAAGCGGTAGCTAATAATCAGCAAGCGCCTGTGCAAAAGCCGAAGCAGCAGCACCAGCGGCCGCAGCCACGCCCGGCACAGCAGCCTTCACAAGGCAACGGACAGGCACAGCAAGGCAATGCACAACCACCAGCCCGTAAGTTTAAAAAGCCAACCGGTGCCCTCACCATGCCGCCAAAAAAGGAAGTAGTGAAAGACGATTTCAACAGCAAACATGTGGCACCCGTAACGCCACTGTTTAACGACGATGATCGTTGGTAAATAGACAGCGGTGATGTAGCTACATCGCTGAAAAACAAAAACCTCACAGCATGCTGTGAGGTTTTTTTATGCGTAAAAATTTCAAGCTGCAATACAAGAGCGTTACCATTCGGCCAGCACGGTTAC
>JADLHL010000300.1 GCA_020848815.1 Chitinophagaceae bacterium
CACCAGAAAAATGCGGCCATTGGCTACAGTTTTTGTGCTGTAAAAATGTACAGACCTGTAGCTTGTGCATTCAATTGATTGCTATGCCAAAAACAGTGTTGATTACCGGCGGTACCAGTGGTATTGGCTTGGGCATTGCCCGTGAGTTTGCCAAAGCCGGATACAATCTTCTGCTCAACGGATTGGAGCCCAACGGCGAAGCCATTACTGCAGAACTTGCAGCAGCACATTCCGTTGCTGGTTTGTTTTCGAATGCCAACATGCTGCAGCCCGATGCCATTGCGCAAATGGTGCAACAGGGCATCGTACATTTTGGTAGTATAGATGTACTGGTGTGTAATGCCGGCATTCAATACGTGGCACCCATCGATGAATTTCCGGCAGAAAAATGGGAAGCTATTTTAGGTATCAACCTCAGCTCGGCTTTTTACCTGAGCAAAGCCGTATGGCCCGGCATGAAGGCCAATGGTTTTGGACGCATCATCAACATTGCTTCTGCACATGGATTAACGGCCTCTGAATTTAAGTCGGCGTATGTAGCGGCCAAGCATGGTCTGGTGGGGCTTACCAAAGTGCTGGCGTTGGAAGGCGCACCGTTCAACATCAACTGCAATGCCATTTGCCCCGGCTATGTAAAAACGCCCATTGTAGAAAAGCAAATAGCCGATCAAATGAAAGTGCACAGCATGACAGAAGAGGAAGTGGTGAAAAAAGTAATGCTGGGCCGACAAGCAGTGAAAGATTTTATACCAGTAGAAACACTCGGAAAGCTGGCCGTTTTTTTAGCCAGCGAAGCAGCAGCAACCCTTACGGGCACAGCATTGCCGGTAGATGGCGGCTGGACGGCTTATTAGCAAGCAATACTTTGGCAACCCATAACGTCCGTATACATCTGGCAGCTCGTTGCTTTTCAACAGTAGCTGCCAGTTTTTTTTAGTGTACTTTTCCAACAGAAAAAAAGATTGCACAGTATGAAAAAAGTTGCTGCATTTTTCCTGTTTTATTTGTGTGCACAGGTAATATTTGCCCAAAGTAATTCCATGCCTGTTTACAAAAACAGTAAGCTCCCGGTAGCCACCAGAGTAGCCCATTTACTATCACTTATGACGGTGGAAGAAAAAGCCGGGCAACTCAATCAGCTAAACGGAGGAGCCTTTACCGGCCCCGCCGCCAACGATCCCGGCCAGCAAGCCAAAATGAAGATGATACAGGCAGGAAAAGTGGGCTCTATGCTAAATGTAACCGGTGCTACAGAAACAAGAGTGCTGCAAACGATAGCGGTTGAGCAAAGTCGTTTAGGAATTCCTTTGTTGTTTGCCTACGACGTTATTCACGGTTACAAAACCATCTTTCCTATACCGCTGGCAGATGCTTGTGCCTGGGATACTGAGCTGAGCCAGCAGGCGGCTGCGATTGCTGCAAAAGAAGCCAGTGCTGAGGGTGTGCACTGGACATTTGCCCCAATGATGGACATCAGCCGCGACCCAAGATGGGGAAGGGTAATGGAAGGTGCAGGCGAAGATCCTTTTCTAGGAGCTCAAATTGCTGCTGCAAGAGTCAAAGGGTTTCAGGGAAATTTCGGACAAGATAATGTGCTGGCTACGGTGAAGCATTTTGCCGTATACGGTGCTGTTGAAGCTGGCAGGGAATACAACCATGTAAATGTAGACCGCTACACTGCCTGGAATGTACACATGCCGCCATACAAAGCAGCTGTGCAGGCTGGTGCCGCTACTGTTATGAATAGCTTTAACGTATTTGAGGCTGTGCCCGCCAGTGCCAACAACTACCTGGTAACGGACGTGCTCAAAAAACAGTGGGGATTTAAAGGCATTATCGTAAGCGATTGGAATTCTTTTGGCGAAACCATGACGCATGGTTATGCGAAAGACAGTGCAGATGTAGCATTGAAAGCTTTCAACGCCGGTAGCATGATAGACATGGAAACACGGGTAATGGTTTCGCAAATACCTGGCTTGGTAAAAAAAGGAGAAATTAGTATGCAGGCACTCAACGAAGCCGTAGCCCGCATCCTCAGCATCAAGTTCAAAATTGGCCTGTTCGACGATCCATACAGAAACTGCAATGAGGAACGACAACAAAAAAATGTATTTACCGCGGCACATCGGGAGCTTAGCAGAAAAGCTGGCCAACGCAGCATTGTATTGTTGAAAAACAACGACCAAATATTGCCGCTGCAACCCCGACAGAAAATTGCTCTTGTGGGCTATCTGGCCGCCAGTACCGATGATGTTTTCGATTTTTGGGTGGCCGCAGCTAAAGCACCTGCTTACAATCCGGTAACGGTTTTGGAAGGTTTGAAAAGTGCAGGTGCAACACTCACTTTTGCCAAAGGCTTTGATGAAAAAAATGAAACCTCACCAGCGTTGCTGCAAGAAGCAGTGGCTGCTGCATCAGCAGCCGATATTGTGTTGGTAAACATTGGCTTGAGTGGAAAAATGGCCGGCGAAGACAGAAGCATTGCACAGCCAGAAATAGCCGATGCACAAATAGAAGTACTAAAAGCACTTCGCCAAACCGGCAAAAAAATAGTAGCACTGGTGAGTGCTGGCCGTCCTTTGGTACTTACCAAAGCGGAGCCTTATTGTGATGCGATTGTGTATACATGGATACTTGGCACCGAACATGGCAATGCGGTGGCCGATGTATTGTATGGCGTTTACAATCCTTCTGCCAAAACCGTAATGAGTTTCCCATATGCCGTAGGACAAATTCCGGTGTATTACAACCACATGAATACCAGCCGGCCCGATCCTACCGATGGTATGGGAAACTGGTACAGCCGTTACAGAGATATTCCCAACGAGCCATTGTATCCTTTTGGTTATGGCTTGAGCTACACCAGCTTTGCCTACAGCCAGTTTGGCCTCAGTAGCCAGCAATTAAAAAAAGGGGAGCAAGTAAAAGCAACGGTTACCATCACCAATACGGGCAAGTTAGCAGGTGAAGAAATTGTACAACTTTACATAAGAGATATGGTAGCCAACCGCATTCGCCCTGTGGCCGAATTGAAAGGGTTTCAAAAAATAACCTTACAACCAGGCGAATCGAAACAAGTTTCATTCATCCTTGATACAGCTTTGCTGAGCTATTACAATGAGCAGGGGCAACTCCAACTCGAACCTGGCGAAATCAAGATTTCTGTTGGTGGTAGTTCCAATCAGCTTTTATCGGGCATGCTACGGTTTCAATAAGCCACAAGCCAATCAAATACCATCATCAAAGAGCGTCTTTGTAAACAATAGCATGCTGTGCAGCTATCATGCTGCGGTAAAAAAACCGGTTTCTTTTTTTAATCCTTCTACCACATTGTAAATGAGCGGACACATGCCGTAATGGCTAAATGTGCCAAACATGCGGGTGGTAAAACCCGGCCGGTCGAGCTGCGGAAAATTGCGGCACTCATCGGGCCTTATCTCATACACCTGGCATGCCTTGCCATCAAGAAACTGGCAGGGGATGGCATTGAGAAAAGACATGAATGAACCGCCTTCTACAAAGCGTTCTCTGAATTGGGCTTCGGTGAGTTGCAGCTTGTTGCTGAGCCGAACAATGGCGGCATCATCAATATTCACCATCAAACGGGTGCAGCATTTGCCACAGGCCAGGCAATCAATGCCTGCTTCGGCCTCCTTGTTCAGGCGCATCACCGCTTCATCTATCACTTCCGGTTCCAGTGTTTTGAGATGGGCTTTGAAATGCTCGTTTTCTTCAAAACGGTCGAGAGCCAGCGCAGCTACTTCGTCGGGGGTGGTGATGAGTTGCAAATGAAATGGTTGATGGTAATTGGAAATGGGTGTGTTATTCGCCCACAATATTGCTGATTCCTACCCGATGGTGGAGGTATTGTGGAAACGCTATTTCCTGTACCATCAACAAAGCCAGGTTGCCGGCATTGATTTCCCAACTGCTGGGCATGTGTTCTTCCAGCGCCATAAAATGATTGTCGGCTTCCTTGGGTAAAATGTTGGGAGCACACACAAAAGTCCAGTCGAGGTCGGACGCTTTGAGATATTCATATGCCATCTTGTGCTCTTGCCCTACGGGCACATATTCCTGAGGATAATCGGGTGCATCCATTACATAATTGCCGTTTTCATCGGGCAAAACGCCGAGTCCGCCGAGTGCCACTATGCGGCGAATGCCGGTGGCTTTCATTTGGGCAATGATGTTTTTGATGCCCAGGCTGCGGGCCTTGTCGGTACCATCAAAAGCGCCGCCCAGCGCCGATAGTACCGCATCGCTGCCTTGCAGGGCTTTGCGTACATCACCTTCATCAAACACATAGCCTTTGATGCTGTGCAACTGCTCCGAACGCAGGTCTTCGTCAATTAAGCTTTCGACATTGCGCCCAAAAGCGTTCACCTTCCAGCCCTTGGCCAGTGCATGAATCATGAGTTGCTTGCCTACCATTCCGGTGGCGCCAAAAATTGTCACCTGCATACATTCGATTGCTTTGCTGTATCAGCTAAATCTACGGAAAAAAGACAGGGAAGAATGCAGGAAGAAAATAGAATATCAGCTGCTCGCCTGCTCCACAATCTCCGCCATCTGAATCCCCATATGGCTTTCATCAAAAATGCATTCGCCTTCTTTGATGAGCAACACCTGCGGGCTTTCGTGCCACACATCAAAATGCTCGGCGATATGGTTGGAGAGCTGCCGGTGGGCAATGAGGTCGAGCAGGTGCCAGTCGAGCTGGTCGTTCAGTCCGGCACGTTCGAGCCTGAGCAACACCATGCTACTGATGCTGCAACGGGTACTGTGCTTAAAAATGAGTTGCGGTTTACTGGCCGACTGCGCAATGAGCTGCGTCAATTGGTCGGCCGACTGGAGTAGATTCCACGACATCCGGAAGCCTAAATCTTTGGGGTGCAACAATTACCGACGGATAGCCGTAGGATTGCCGGGGCAGCCAATGCCACGCTTGCTGCTGGCGCAGCTGCTGATGCCGAGGGCCAATACTGCAATCATGGCCAATGCAAATACTTTACGCATGATGGATAAAATTTGAAAATTAAAGGTACAGCAGAATGCCTGTAAATGTTCAATCATTGAAAAAATGGAGGCTATTTTAAAACCAATTCTGTCAATATTTGTCTTATGTTCAAATGACTAGCATCTTGAATTTTCATTGAATACTTTGCAACTAAGTCAATCCAATCGTAAAGTTTGTTTTTCTCAGTAGTCTTTGTTTCCCAATAATCAGATAGTTCAAAAGCAGATGTATTAATTATAGTCTCAAGGATACTGGGAACGTTATCAAATAAATTCAAGAATATTCTCGGAACTTTTTTATAAGTTTTTTTACCTACGATGATATCGCTTTTTCCACCTGCGGTAAATAAATCACGAACATTCGGACAAACAACAGCTTCTCTAGTAACTAGCCAAATTGCAAGTCGTCCAAACTTATCACTACTATTTCCGAAGAGTTCGGGGAAATAAGTCATTGCTCTATTTTTAAGTTCTTGTTTTTCTTTTAGCGATAAATTATTCCAAATCCTGATTACAATGTTGCTCGGCTTACTATTGTTTTCAGCATCCATCCACCAAAGTTCTTCGCCTGGCTTTAGCTTACTTTTATAATAATCAACTATTGGTCTGATTGGATTTTCCTTTTTTCGTAAGGTGTCATAAGGCATTTTGATTTTATCGAAAATGGTATTTCCTTTTTCCAAATTCATGTCAATCAAGTACCGAGGCGAATGTGTTACTACCACTTCAGATAGCACCTCTTCATAAGGCCGACAACGGAATTCAACTGGGCTTGCTAACTTTGCAAATAGCATGAAAATTCTTTCTACATTGTCAACTCTTGTGCTTTCTAAAACACTATTACCTGTTGTTTTCCAATGATTTTGTGTTGTTGTCTTTACTTCAATACCATAATATTTTTTTGCAACAATATCAGGGAACTTTTGACCCCCAATTAACTCAATTGAATTTTCGAAAGTTGTCCCTTTAGCTAAATCTGCCATTAAGTCTTTTACATATGGCTCAAGATTTCTACCTAGAAGGGTGGATACTTTTTTAGAAGAATTTTTAGCATGTGCATTCAACTCAGAAATTGTTGAGCCAAGCAATGAATCAAATTCGTTCTTTTCCGGGTGTGGATTTGTTGATACTATCATTGTGCTTTCTTAAAATATAAATCCCAAATTTCTTCAATCCTTTTTGCCAAGTTATAAGCTAGTAAAGGTGGAACGGCGTTGCCAATTATTTTATAAGCCTGAGATGGACTAACTAAAAAGGAACCTTTTCTTCCATTCTTATTTTCAATTACAAAGTCATAGTCTGGGGGGAAGGTCTGAATTAAGGCACACTCTCTGATGGTTAATCTCCTTTCTTTTAGGCCTTTCTTTAATTCACTTTCAATCTGTCCTCCATTTTCTTTGGACAGTCGCCTAAATTCAATATTACCATGATGTTCAGATCGAATTGTAGGTGAAATATTTGAGAGTTTTATCTCTGTTTGTCCTTGGCAATGTTTACCCATAAACTTTGCTTTTGAGTAAAATCTTTGAGACAAGTCCTTAGTTTGCTCTGGTTCTTCTAGGTGTTTAAATACATCTCTAAGCTGCACAAATGGTTTTAGTTTCCCTCCTTTAACTGTGAAGGAATGGGTAGGACATGGGTAAGGGTTATATCGCTTTGAAATCTTTTCTTTTTCCAATTCTTTCAATGCAGACTTTTTCAATGCCGATTTTTTTAAGCCAATAAATATTACCCTTTCCCTAGATTGAGGAACACCAAAATCTGCGGAGTGTAAAACTTGGGGGTCAAGCACAATATATCCGTTCCCATTTGCGGAGGAAAAGTCATTTTGGATAATTGTTTTTACGTCTCCAAGATTTACAAGACCTTTTACGTTTTCTGCAATAAATACTTTTGGTTGTGTGATTTCTACTACTTCTTTCATCCACATGTAAAGTTGCCCGCGGGTTTCTATCGACGCTGTTTCATTTTTAATTACTTCTCCTTTGTGATTTTTATGCGAATTGAATCCATTTCGTTTGCCAGCAACACTAAAGTCTTGGCAAGGAAAGCCACCTGTAACAACATCAATATTTTTCGGAAAAACATTTACTCCATTCCGATACATTTTTACGAGGTCTACAATACTTTCTCTATGAAAATTTGCAGAGTCATGACCGCGTTTAGAAAAATAATTTACCCAAGCATTTCTTGCATCAGTAAAAATATCATTGGCAAATACTGTCCTGAATTTTGTTTTCTCAAGTTGAACAAATCCATTATTGAGTTTCTTATCTATAAAATGAGGACATAAAATTTCATTTACAGATGATTCTAAGACAGAAAAACCACCCTCGAAACCTAAATCCATTCCGCCACAACCTGAGAAAAGAGATAGCACATTTAGTGTTTCCTTCTTCTCATAATTAGATGTACTTAAGGATGATTTGTTGTAATATAAAATATCCAATTGCGGTTCTTCCAATACGCTTATTGCTGTTTCTACTGCTCTTGTCCGCATATTCAATTTTTTTCAAGATTTGACTTCAAGTATTTCACTTTTTGCTCTGCTGCTTTAAGAACCTTACTTGCACAATGTTCATTGGCAATTTCTAAGGCAATTTTTTCACTCATAAACTGTATTAGCAAATCTTCGCTATCCATTTGAAGAATCTCAGCAAGTTTTATAATGTTGTCTCTAGACGGTTTACGTTCATTTCTTTCAATTTTACTGAGGATTGCCTGGTCAATGTCAAGATATGATGCGACTTGTCTGAGTAGTAGGCCTAAGCTTTCTCTTTTGGCCCTGATAGTTTGCCCAACGGTTTCCATTTGAAATATTTTACTTGACGGAATTTGTCAAATGTAAAATGTCTTTCCAGTTTACAAAATTTCAGTTGATAACATTTTAATAAATGGAGATGTTAGATGTTAAGCCTTTAATGTTAGCTCTAATTTCTTTAAATGTTTTGGCTAATTCTATTGTTAGAGCCTGTCCTAAGTCAGGTATCATTTACTTCCCTTAATCGCCTTACTTTGCTGCTTTCAGCTCAAACGTATGACGATTCATTTTATTTCCATAGGAGGCAGTGTAATGCACCAGCTGGCGCTGGCCCTGCACCACAAAGGCTATGCCATTACTGGTAGCGACGATGAGATTTTTGAGCCCGCCAAAAGCAACCTGGCAGCTGCCGGCTTGCTGCCTGCACAAATCGGCTGGTTCGAAAGCAATATACACAGCGGCCTCCATGCCGTTATTTTGGGCATGCATGCCCGTGCCGACAACCCCGAACTGCTGAAGGCACAGGCTCTCGGCATTCCGGTATATTCTTTCCCGGAATACATTTTTCAAGAAAGCAAAACCAAGCAGCGCATTGTGGTAGGCGGCAGCCATGGCAAAACCACCACCACTTCCATGATTATGCATGTGCTGCAGCAGTCAGGCCTGGCTTTCGATTATCTGGTGGGGGCAAAATTGCCCGGCTTCAACCAATCGGTGCAGGTAACCAATGCGCCCATCATTGTGTGCGAAGGTGACGAGTATCCCGCCAGCGTGGTGGAAAAGCGCCCCAAGTTTCATTTTCTGTTTCCGCATGTAGCCATTCTTACAGGCATTGCCTGGGATCATATCAACGTGTTTCCGGCATTCGATTTTTACCTGGAGCAGTTCAGCATTTTCATTCAAAAAATAGAACCGGGTGGCGTACTCATTTACAACCAAACCGACGAAACGCTGCATGCATTGGTGCAAGCCAATTTGCGCAGCGATATCCGGTTTATTCCTTACGCTGTGCCGGCACACCGCATTGATAACGGTGCTACAGTTGTGCTGTGGCCCGGTGCCGAAACGGCCATCAAAGTGTTTGGCAACCACAACCTGCTGAACATGGAAGCCGCCCGGCTGGCTTGTGCCGAAGCCGGGGTGAGCACCGAACAGTTTGCTGCCGCCATCGCCAGTTTTACCGGTGCTTCCAAACGCTTGGAAGTGTTGTTGCAAAATGAGCATACCACCGTGTATCGTGATTTTGCCCATGCGCCCAGCAAAGTGAAAGCCACTATTGATGCGGTAAAACAACAGTTTCCCAACCGCAAGCTCATTGCCTTGCTGGAGCTCCATACGTACAGTAGTTTGAATGCCGATTTTATGCCGCATTACAAACAAGCATTGGATGCGGCCGACGAAGCTGCCGTGTACTTTAGCCAGCATGCATTGGCCATCAAAAAAATGCCGCCATTGGATAAGCAGGTGGTAGCCGATGGTTTTGCCAAGCCTGGCTTGCAGGTGCTCAACGATGCTGCGGATTTGCAGCAATGGATGGAACAATTGCAGGTAAAAGATGCCTGTGTATTGCTCATGAGCAGCGGTACTTTTGAGGGCATCAATCTGTTGGAATTGTTCGGCGGTTTGATGCAATTGCCCACGGGAAATCCGGCACAGTAAATTTTCAACTACCTTCAATTATAAATCATCGTTTTCACAGGAAAGCTGCTACTTGTTATGAACCTCAGTCTCACCCGCCC
>JADLHL010000301.1 GCA_020848815.1 Chitinophagaceae bacterium
GAACAGACAATGAATATACTACTGGATGGTGAGCTCATGAATACTATTGATTTGAATACCACTGTCAATAAAAGTGATGGCAAAAATCCTTTTCAGCAGCCGCATTATTTGTTGCTCAATCTGGCTATGGGCGGCAACAGAGGCGGCAGTGTAGAAAACACTGTTTTTCCCTCAAAGTATTACATAGATTATGTGCGGATTTACCAGAAAATGTAATAACTGAATTCTGTCTGAATTTTTTTCTTGAAATTAACCCTCGATTTATGAACCGTTTTTGGTTGCTTTTTATACTGGTGTTTGGCAGTACTGCTCTCAACGCTCAAACAATATTGCCTTCTTTTTTTAGTAGCGGTATGGTTTTGCAACAGCTAACAAAAGCAGCCGTTTGGGGTTGGGATAAGCCCAATGTAAAGATTACAGTACAGGGTAGCTGGGGCAAAACGAATAGCATACAATCTGATGCACGTGGAAAATGGAAACTGTTCATTGAAACGCCAGCTGCTGGTGGCCCTTTCGAGTTGAAAGTTGTTGGCACTTCTACTGTAATCTTAAGCAATGTATTGATTGGCGAAGTGTGGTTGTGCGCTGGCCAATCGAATATGGAAATGCCCGTAAGAGGGTACAATAATCAACCGGTTGCAGGAAGTAATGAAGCCATTTTACAGTCGTCCAACAGTCGAATTCGTTTTTTTAATACTACCCGTGCCACCAGCATTAAACCTGTGCAGCAGGTACAAGGAAGCTGGAAAGAAGCCTCACCGGCAACAACCCCTTTTTTTAGTGCAACAGCCTATTTTTTTGCAAAGAAAATCCACGAATCAATTGGTGTGCCAGTTGGCATCATTCAATCGGCTTGGGGTGCTTCCACCATAGAAAGCTGGATGGATAGTGCTACACTTGCTGCTTTTCCAAATGTGACTATTCCTGATACATTGCCAGCTACTAATCCAAACCGTACGCCCACTATTATGTACAATGCTATGTTGCATCCTTACATTGGATATGCCATTAAAGGTGTGCTCTGGTACCAGGGAGAAGCCAATCGGGATAATGCACAACAATACCATTTACTCTTTACAGCTTTGATTCAATCGTGGCGGGACCAGTGGCAGCTGGGCGATTTTCCTTTTTATTTCGCACAAATAGCACCATTTGAACCCGGCAAAGTAAACGCTGCTTACCTACGGGAAGCGCAACTTCAGACCATGCTTTCGGTAAACAATACGGGCATGGCAGTCACCATGGATGTAGGTGAAAAAAATGTGATACATCCTGCTGATAAAGCAACCGTTGGACATCGGTTGGCTTATTGGGCACTGGCCAAAGATTATGGCATGCAAGGCATCGCTTTCTCAGGGCCTGTTTACAAGCAAATGCGGGTGAATACAAATGGAAGGGCTACCTTAAGTTTTGCATTTGCAGAAATGGGACTTAGTAATAATGGTAAACCGCTCCAACATTTTGAGATTGCAGGAGAAGACAAACAGTTTTATCCCGCACAGGCTGTAATTGTTGCAGATAAAACCGGCGAAATAAGCGTTTGGAGTGATAGTGTTCCCAAGCCAGTCAGTGTTCGCTATGCCTTTAAAAACTGGGCCGAAGCCAGCTTGTTCAATACATATGGCTTACCTGCATCTTCGTTCAGAACAGACAATTGGTAAGATTTTTTTTGAAACACTTACCCCTCAATTTTGAGCATGCACTCTCTATGGCTACAAAGGGTATGTTTTAGCTTTATTTCTTTTGAACGATTGTAACCGAAAGGTGATGGTAGGAAGTGAAAAGCGATTCAATCTGCTAACTCCTTTCGTGTTTTTTGATGCAACCATGAAGTACTATAGCCAGTTCATAATACTCTTACTATTGTTCTGCACCACGCAGAGCATAGCAAAAAATTATTACATCAATGCTGCGATTGGAAAGGATACTCATGTAGGTAATAATGCTTCACAACCCTGGCAATCGATAAAGCCTTTGCAATTAGTAACCTTGCAACCCGGCGATTCCATATTGCTGGCAAACGGGCAAACCCACATGGGTATGCTGTTGCTAAAACAAGTGCATGGCACTGCTGCAAAGCCAATTATTATTTCGGGTTATAGGTATGCAGCCAATAAGCAAAAGCCTGTAATAGATGCGGGAAAAGACTTACATGCACTGCACATTCAAAACGCTTCTTTTTTGCATGTAAAAGGGATTGAATTTACTGCACCTACGCCTTACCAGCAACCTGTGGCTACCAACAAAACAGAGATGCGCTGCGGCATACTGGTAGAGGTAACAGAAGAGAAATCATTTGAAAATATCGTATTGAGTGAAGTAATTGTGCATGATGTGTACTATAATGAGCCCGGTTTTACACGAACTGCAGCAGAAGTAAAGTCGGCCAACGGAACACAGAGTTATGGTTGGGGAATTCGTATTATAAATAATACTAAAACCGGCATACTTAGTAAGGTAAAAGTGCAGCTTGCGGAAGTGTACAATGTAAGCCACACCGGACTAAAAGCCACAGCGGGTAAGGATGGTATCCGTGATTTGGAAATTTCAAATTGTACCGTATACAACACCGGCGGACCAGGCATGCAATTTTCTGGTGTTACCAATGCACACATTCATCACAACAACATCCATCATTCCGGATCGGTGGCAGATAGCAGAAACTGGGGACGGGGTAGTGGTTTGTGGACATGGGGCTGCAGTAATATTTTGATAGAACACAATCGCTTTGAAAATGCCAACGGCCCCGGCGATTCTGCTGGTGTACACATTGATTATAACTGCAACGATGTGGTGGTTCAATATAATTTCAGCGCCAATAATGCCGGCGGATTTTGTGAAATACTCGGCAACAATTACAACTGTGCATATCGCTACAACATAAGCGTAAATGACGGTCACCGCATTAAAGGAAACAATGGCGCATTTCAGGAAGGCAAGATATTTTGGCTGAGTGGATACCAGGGAAATGAAAAGCCAAACGCCGGCCCTTACAACAGTTATTTTTATAACAATAGTATTTACGTTGGCGCCAGTATCGTTCCAAAAATTGCAGTGAGCAGTAGTGCAAGCGGCGTACTCATAGCCAATAATATTTTCTATTTTGAAAATGCCGCACAAATGGTGGCCGGCGATCAAAAAAAGAAGGAAGTTGATTTGGATGGAGTGCCTAATGTTTTTTTCAAAAACAATCTTTTCCTGCGGGCTGATAGTTGGCCTGCGGCAATGTTGTTGAAGGATGAAGCTCCACTGTTGGGCGATCCATTGTTTTTGAAAAAGGGAGGTGTTGCATTGTCTGATTATTCGCCAACGGCTTCTTTTATTCGAAATAAAGGTGTTGAGATATTGCCATTGCCAACAGACAGTATTGGCCTTAGAATTGGATTACATGTAAAGCATGATATCTTGGGGAATGCTGTAATAGGAAAGCCTGATTTAGGAGCGATTGAATATAAAAAACCATGAATCAGTTTCTGACAACACCTTTTATACAATCATTACGCAAAAACGGCAGCGACATGGCAATGCTGATTCTTTTTTTTGTGGCGATGGCTTTTACACCACGTGCATCTCAACCCGAAGACGCTCTAGCTTCCAAGCCTAATGTGATCATCATTTTAATAGACGACGCCGGCTACGCCGATTTTGGTTTTATGGGATCGAAAGATTTAGTGACACCAAACATAGATCAACTGGCAGCGCAATCAATTCAGTTTACAGATGCTCATGTATCTGCTACAGTTTGCAGTCCTTCACGGGCAGGGCTGCTTACCGGAAAATACCAGCAACGTTTTGGCTACGAATGCAACGAAGGCGATGGATATACCGGCATGGATACAACGCAGGTGTTAATCGCCAAACGCTTGCTGGACAATGGTTACACGACAGCGGCTTTTGGAAAGTGGCATTTAGGTTTCAAGCCTGAGCAGCATCCGCTCAAAAGAGGTTTTGAATACTACTATGGTTTTTTGAGCGGCGGCAGAAGCTATTTCTATGCCCCTAATAAAGACGACAAAGCAGGGTCTAAAAATGCACTGTTGGAAAATCATCAACCAGTAAAGTTTGATGGCTATCTGACTGATGTGTTGGCCGACAAAGCGGCAGCATACATAGCTCAACACAAACAGCAACCTTTCTTTATGTATTGGGCGCCCAATGCGGTACATACACCTATGCAGGCTACCCAGGATGATATGAACAAGTTTGCCAATCATCCAAGACAAAAGCTGGCTGCAATGACATTTGCTTTGGATAGAGCGGTTGGCAAAATAGTTTCGGCTTTGAAGCAGCAAGGTTTGTATGAGAATACACTCATTTTCTTTTTGAGTGATAATGGAGGAGCACACAACAATCAATCAAGTAATTTTCCGCTCAAGGGTTTTAAAGGAAATAAATTCGAAGCCGGCCATCGGATTCCATTTCTGATGAGTTGGCCAAAGCAATTTGCAGGCGGCAACACATTTTCAAAACTCACATCCTCGCTGGATATTTTTCCTACTGTATTGGAAGCTGCTGGTGTACCACCTACAAAAACAATGGGGCTTGATGGAATAAGTCTTTTGCCTTTTGTACAAGATAAAAAAAATCAGAGTCCGCATGAGTGGTTGGTGTGGCGTAAAGATGCAGCAGCTGCTATCCGCTATCAACAATTTAAAATGATACGGGTGAAAGGCCTCGGTGAAAGAATGTATAATCTGGAAACCGACCCGGGCGAAACCACTGATCTGCGATTGCAGCACCCGCACATGTTTGCCACACTGAAAACAAAACTGGAAGAATGGGAGAAGGACAAAATGCAGCCTGCTTGGACTGAAGGTGCCGTATGGGATACCATTACGCTGATGATACACGACGATCTGATGAATAATCGGGAAGTGCGGGTAAAAAATCCAGAGGAGTTGGAAAAATTCGAGTTGACTAACAAGCCTGCCGGCAACCGTAAATAACACACTATGTTTTCTTCAAACAAAAAAGAGCAAGCCTCAAAAAGCAGCCAGCGGGCAAACATAAAACTGGCTTTTATCTACTTCTTGCTTATCCTTTTTTTTATTTCACTCATTTTGTTTTTGTAGTTGATTATCTGGCTTTCTTAATGAGGAAATCTACTGTTACGGAAATTGTCAAACCTGTATTTTCGTGACAACGATTAATGTAGCAAAGTGCCTGGCGCTAACTTCACAAAATATGCTTGCTTACTGTTGATTACAGCAGTTGCCAGTGCTTTACGTGCACAGCAATTCAGCCCATTTATCAGTATTTCAGATGCATTAGTCAATAATGAAATCACGTCCATCATTCAAGATAAAAATGGCTTTGTTTGGTTTGGAACCCGTGGTGGGTTGCAGCGCTTTGATGGGTATGAAATGAAACTCCTCAAAAACGATTTTGGCAAAGGCAATAATCTGTTGAGCCAATCCATTGAAGTACTTAAGAACGGACAGGGAAACAATGTTTGGATAGGCACAAAATCTGGCGGACTAAGCACCTATGATCTAACTACAGGAAAAATTTCCAACTATGTAAATAAGCAGACTGGTGCTACGGGTTTTAATGGAGATTATATTTTGTCGATTCTCGATACGGACACTGATAAGGTTTTCATTGGAACGTGGAAAGGATTTCAATACCTGAATAAGCGAACAGGTGAGTTTGTGGTACTAAATTCCGTTTGGAAAACATTTGATATACAACCGGATAACGAGCATGGATTCTGGCTGGCTACAAATGGTGGGCTGAAACATTTTAATGCTCAACTGAAAAATGACGCTTCATACAACTTCGGAATCAATGGTCTTAATGTAACATCCATAGTACAGGATAAAGCTAACAATTGCTTGTGGTTGGGCACATGGGATGAGGGCTTAATCCAATTTCATTTAAGCACAAAAAAAGCGATCATTTTTCGATACGAAAAAGGGAATGAGCAAGCATTAAGTTCAAACAATACGTATAAACTGTTGCTTGATTCTAAGGGCTCTCTTTGGGTGGGCACCTGGGGCGGCGGACTTTGCAAAATGAACAGGCAAACCGGTGTGTTTGAGAAAATTCATTTGAACATACCCGGAATGTACACTAATGATAACCAGATTATATTGACGCTGCAAGAAGATCCGTCTGGTTTGCTGTGGGTAGGTACTGATGGTACCGGTGTTTTTAAATTCGATTTAAACCAAAAGCAGTTCAAGAATTTTGGATATGATGCCAAGGCTAATTTATTGTTGGAAAGCACTCACGTTCTTTCTGTTTATGTAGACCCGTACAATAAACTGTGGATGGGTACGAAAGGTGGCGGCCTGCAGTATTCCGGCGATTGGAAGCATTTTACATCCTTTCGCATTCAATCTGCCGACAATAAAAAGACGCCATCGTTACCTTATGCTGGCCGCACTTTTTTGCAAGATGGTACATACTTGTGGGTAGGTACCAATAAAGGTCTTGTTCGTATAGCCAATAATGCAAACACGGTAGGCAATTACGAAATATTTGAGCCGAAACCAAATGATTCTACTTCCATAGTAGATAGAAAAATAAATACCCTGGTTAAAGATGAATCGGGCAGAATATGGATTGGTACACAAGAAAACGGACTTTCTTGTATTGTAGGGTTTAACAAACAAAACAAACCCATTTTCAAAAACTATCTGCCTGCAATTGGAGTAACCGGTGCCCTGCAAAATGAGCGGGTAAGCTGCTTACTGGTAGACAGTAAAAAGCGGCTATGGGTAGGCACTTATAAAGGGCTTCATTTATACAACGAGGCGTCCAATACATTTCAATTATTTACGCAACAGAATGCCGACAGAAATTCACTCAGCAACAATACAATTTTGTGTTTGGCAGAAGACAGATTCGGAAATATTTGGGCAGGTACTCAAAATGGACTCAATAAAATTACTGGCGTAAATGGCAGCAATCTAAAGCTGTTGAATTATACCGTTAAGGATGGCTTGCCCAGTGATTATATACACGCTGTGTTGTGCGACAGAAACGGCAATATTTGGGCCAGTACAAACAAGGGTATTGTGCGGTTCAATCAGGCTACTACTTCTTTTGCCGTTTTTGATAAACGTGACGGAGTGCAGTCGTTGGTTTTTTCAGAAAATGCAGTGCATCAGGATAAAACCGGACGCTTCTTTTTTGGTGGTGTAGAAGGGCTCACTTTTTTTCATCCGGACAGCATTTCTATCAACCGATTTCAACCGCCCATTTATTTTACCAATCTCACCATCAACAATCAGCCATATGAATTTGGCAATGCTACTACGGGCATTGTGGTTTTAAATAAGCCATTTTACAAATCCGAAAGTATCACCCTTGGCTATACAGAAAACATTTTTTCGGTTGAATTTGCAGCACTCGATTATCATGCGCCGGACAAAAACGAATACATGTACATGCTGGAGGGATTCAATAAAGAATGGGTGTATGCAGGTAATAACAGGCAAGCTTCATTTACCAACCTTAAGCCTGGCACCTATCATTTAAAAGTAAAAGCTACCAACAGCGACAAAATCTGGAATCCGGTTCCGCATGAACTTACTATACATGTGCTGCCGCCGCCCTGGCGTACGTGGTGGGCATACAGTTTATATGTCACAATTTTCGTTTTTCTGCTTTGGCTTACCCGCCATCTCGGCTTGCGTCAGGAGGCGCTAAAAAACCAATTGGTGCTAAGCAAACTCGCCAGACAGCAGGAAAACTCTTTGGCCGATTTTAAGGAGCGTTTGTTTACCAATATCTCACATGAATTTCGCACTCCGCTCACCCTCATCATGGGGCCACTCGACGATATGTTGCACTCCAAAAAGTTGGATACACCCATTGAAAAAAGTCTGCGACTCATTCAGAAGCAATCCAAACGAATGCTCAGAATGGTGAACCAGCTCTTGGATTTCCAAAAAGCGGAAGCAGGAAAATTAAAACTGGCATTGCAGCCCGGCGAAATTGTTTCGTTTTGTCAGGACATTTATTCACTATTTACCGATGAGGCCAATCGTAGAAAAATTGCGTATTCATTTCGAGCCCGAGAGAAATACATTTCATTTACGTTCGACCATAATAAACTTGAGATTATAGTTTTCAACGTATTGTCGAATGCCTTTAAATTCACCAGCAATGGCGGGCAAATACAGCTGAGTATAGGCAGAGGGGAAAATGGCGCAATGTTGATTGAAGTTTCCGATACCGGCCGGGGCATTGCACCGCAGGATTTGGAACGAATCTTCGATCGCTTTTACCGGGGAAAAGAAGAAGACTCTACGACAATTTCAGGAACAGGTATCGGACTTTCATTTGTGAAAGAGCTGATAGAGTTGCATGGCGGTACCATACACGCATTTAGCGATGGTATAAAAGGCAGTCTGTTTCAGATTTATTTGCCTGCCAACCAAAACACACCGGCTTCGTTTGAGCTTCTCGACAGCAGCACGTTTGCCAATTTTCAAAACGAACTAAATACATCATCAGATATGTTGCCAGAAGAAAATGCTCCGATACATGAGCAGCCCGAACAGCCCATCATACTTGTGGTGGAAGATGAATCTGATATTCAACAATACATCTACGAAATTTTGTCGCCATTCTTTCAGGTGCACACGGCCAACAATGGAAGTGAGGGCGTAGAAAAAGCCATTGAATTAATACCAGATTTGATTGTGAGTGATATTATGATGCCCGAAATGGACGGCATTGAATTGTGCCGAAAACTCAAGTCCGACAAGGATACATCGCACATTCCCATTATTCTGCTTACGGCTTTGTCGGATATGGCGCATCATGTGCAAGGTATACGTGAGGGGGCAGATGTGTATTTGCCAAAGCCATTCAATTCTCAGCTATTGATGGTGCATATTCAAAACCTCATCAATTCCAGAAACACGCTAAAAGAACTCTACGCAAAAAAAATATTTTTAGGAACCGGCAACTTCGAGATTAAAACTTTTGAAGAAGAGTTTTTACACAAGCTCATGAAGCTGGTAGAAGAGAATATTTCCAACAGCGATTTCAACAACGATGAGCTGGCAAATTTGATGTATATGAGTCGGTCTACCTTTTACAGAAAGCTAAAGGCCGTTACAGGCATGTCGGGCAACGAGTTTATCAGAACCGCCCGGCTGAACTATGCCGTAAAACTGCTGGAAAGCGGTAATTATTCAGTAACAGAAGCCGCCTTCGAGTCGGGCTTCAACGATATTAAATATTTCAGGAAGCGTTTTCAAGAGCAGTTTGGCGTATCTCCATCTGAGTATAAAAAGTAGTTTCAAATGGCTGACTGATTTCAGGTATTATCAGTGCCACAGATGCCCCCTGTTTTTGAGCGGAACAGGATGCAGTCTTGCAATATTTTAGCTACCATTGCTGGCCTGCCAAAAGCTATTTGGCATGGCATGCAATAGTGCATTTTATTTGATGTGAAAATTACCTGGTGATGAAAGCCTGTTTAAAAAAAGTTGTTCTCAGCATTGTTAGCCTCATTTTTATTTTCCTGATTCATGGCGGCATTGCAGCTGCGCAGGGTACAAATGCCATATGGGAAAACCCCACTATCGTTGATGAAAACAAAGAGGCTGCAAGGGCTTCTTTCTATCTATTCGACAGAAAGGAAAATACCCTGACTGATGATTTCAACCAATCTCCTTTCTACCAATCATTAAACGGAAACTGGAAATTTTTATACACCGCCGATTACACCAAACGGCCTGCTAATTTTTTTGATGTAAACCTGAATGATGCACAATGGGCAAACCTGCCAGTGCCTTCTAATTGGGAGTTGCATGGATTTGGCATACCCATTTACACCAACATTATTTATCCTTTCCCTAAAAATCCACCATTTGTAGGTAGCGACAATCCGGTGGGTACCTATCGTAAAGAATTTACCGTTCCTGAAACATGGAGCAACCATCAGGTAATCCTGCATTTCGGCTCTATAACGGGCTGTGCATTTGTGTATGTAAATGGCAAAAAGGTTGGCATTACCAAGGCTTCGAAAACGGCAGCCGAATTTAATGTGACTCCTTTTTTGCAAAAAGGAAAAAACCTGTTGGCGGTACAAGTATTTCGCTGGCACGATGGCAGCTATCTCGAAGACCAGGACTTTTGGCGGTTAAGCGGTATAGAAAGAAATGTGTTTTTGTATGCGCAGCCTTCGCTGGGTATCTGGGATTTATCAATCAACGCCGACCTCGATGCTAAATATACCAACGGTCTTTTCAAAGCTGATGTTGCACTGCGTCAGTTTACCGGAAATACTACTAAAGTGGCTACCGTTTCAGTTGACTTAGCAGATGCAAAAGGCAACAAAGTATATGGTCATAAGGTAAAAGTAAGTGTAGCAACCAGTGATAATATTACAGCCAGTTTTTCAACTCCAATAACCAAACCGCTGCAGTGGAGTGCAGAGCAACCAAACCTGTATAATTGTTTGGTTACCTTACAGGATATGAATGGAAATATCATTCATACAACCAATGTAAAAGTCGGGTTTAGAAAAATTGAAATTAAAAATGCGCAACTGCTGGTAAACGGGAAAAAGATAATGGTGCATGGTACTAATCGCCATGAGCATGATGAAAACCTTGGCCATGTACCTACCAAAGAATTGATGTTGAAAGACATCAAGTTGATGAAGCAATACAACATTAACGCAGTTCGTACCTCTCATTACCCAAACGACCCGCTTTGGTTAAAGCTTTGCGATGAATATGGTTTGTACGTTGTAGATGAAGCCAACATAGAAATTCATGGAATGGGTGTTACCTTTCAGGGAGGACTTGATACGGTAAACCATCCGGCGTATGAGCCAGCATGGGCCCCGGCTATTTCAGATCGTATTAAGCGAATGGTGGAGCGGGATAAGAATCATCCGTCAGTAATTATTTGGAGCATGGGCAATGAGTGCGGCAACGGCAAGGTTTTTCATGATGCCTATGTGTGGATGAAGGAGCGGGACAAAACCCGTCCGGTGTTGTTCGAGCAATCTGGCGAAGATTGGAATACTGATATTGTAAGCCCGATGTATCCATCCATTGAACACATGAAAAGATATGCTGCTGATCTTTCCAAAACCAGACCATTCATCATGTGCGAATATGCGCATGCCATGGGCAACAGCAGCGGCAATTTTCAAACCTATTTTGATATCATCAATTCAAGTCCGCACATGCAGGGCGGTTTTATTTGGGACTGGGTAGATCAAGGGATTAAAACGAAAGATGCGTATGGCAAAAGCTATTGGGGTTACGGTGGCGACTTTGGTGCCGGCCATTTGCACAATGATGAAAACTTTTGTGCCAATGGATTGGTAGCGGCAGACCGCTCACCACATCCGGGTATTTATGAAGTAAAAAAAGTATATCAGGATATCATTTTTAAAAATATTGATTGGCAAAAAGGATTGATTCGTGTACACAATAACTTCAATTTCACAACACTTAGTGGCTATCAGTTTTCATGGGTATTGTTGAAGAATGGGCAGCCATTTGCAACAGATACATTTTCGTTGAATATCCTTCCGTGCACTGCTACTGATGTGGCATTGAAATTGCCAGTTACAGACGAAACAGCCGAATGGATATTGAATATGTTTGCATCCACTAAAAATGCTTCGTCTACTATACCTGCCGGGCACGAAGTGGCCCGTGAGCAGTTTGGTGGCAATAGCAAATTCTTTTACACCAACCTGCGTACTGGTAGCGGTAATTTGCTGGTAAAGAAAGATGCTAATGTCATTCATTTTCAGGCCGGTGATGTAAAGGGAATATTCAATGTAAAGCAGGGAAAACTCACTGCTTACCAATCGAAAGGCACATCACTGATTACCTCGTTTCCCGAGCCATACTTTTGGAGAGCCCCCACGGATAATGACTTCGGCAATCAAATGCCACAACGCCTCGGCTTTTGGAGAAACGCTCATGGATTGCTGCAATTGGATACCGTAATTGTAAATGACCAAAACAATGAAGGACTTGCCATTGAGTGCCGCTATACCATGCGTGGTACAGGTGTTCCTTATGTTATAAAATATCATGTACTGCCCAATGCTGCTATCAAACTCACGGCATCAATAGATGTGAGTGGTAAAAAACTGCCAGAAATGCCACGCTTTGGCATGCGTATGACAGTTCCGAAAAACTATGAGTACATCCATTATTATGGCAGAGGCCCATGGGAGAATTATAGTGACAGAAACACGGCGTCTTTTGTAGGTGTTTTCGAGCAAAATGCAGCCGATCAATTTGTAGCAAACTACATACGGCCACAAGAAAACGGATACAGAACGGATGTACGCTGGGCTTCTTTTTTCAACAAATCAAATACTGGTATTAAAATTACAGGAGTACAGCCCGTTTGTTTTAGTGCACTGCCTTATACTACAGAAGATTTAGACCCGGGAAATACCAAGAAACAACAACATCCTTCCAATTTGAACGAACGTGGATTTATGTCCATTCACATAGACCTGAACCAGCGTGGCGTAGGAGGTGACAACAGTTGGGGTGCTTACCCTCATGCTCCTTATTTGCTCACAGGCAAAACGTATTCATACAGTTACATCATTGAGCCATACAATAAATAATTTTCATGCGATATCCATTTCAACAATTGCTGTTGGGCATTTTTTTTATAGGCAGTTTAGTGCCAGCCATGGCACAGTCTGGTAAAAAAGACAAGCCAAATATCATTCTTATTTATACAGATGATTTGGGTTACGGTGATGTGGGTGCTTACGGCACTTCTGCTATACCTACACCCAACATTGATCGGTTGGCGAAGAATGGTGTGCGGTTTACCAATGCACATGCTACATCCGCAACCTGTACGCCCTCCCGTTTTTCATTGCTTACAGGCAAGTATGCCTGGCGTAAAGAAGGAACAGGCATTGCACCCGGCGATGCCAGCTTGCTCATACCCGTAGAAACAACTACACTGCCAGGCATGCTGCAAAAAGCAGGCTACAATACGGCAGTAATAGGTAAGTGGCATTTGGGTTTGGGCGATGCAAAGGGGGCAGACTGGAACGGGAAAATTACCCCCGGCCCTCTGGAGATTGGATTTAATTATTCATTTCTTATTCCGGCCACCGGCGATCGGGTGCCTTGTGTTTTTGTAGAAAATCATCATGTAGTTAATCTTGATAAAAACGATCCCATAACTGTAAGCTACGTTGCACCTGTAGATCCGGCTGCGCCAACGGGGAAAAAGAATCCTGAATTGTTGAAGATGCATCCTTCTCACGGTCATGACATGACTATTGTAAACGGAGTGAGCAGAATTGGCTATATGAAAGGGGGAAATGCAGCGCTGTGGCGTGATGAAGATTTTGCAGACATGCTTGTGCAAAAAGCTGAAGCATATATCACCAAGCAGAAAAGCAATCCGTTTTTCTTGTATTTCTCTACACACGATATTCATGTGCCACGGTTGGCTCATGAAAGATTTGCTGGCAAAAGTGGTTTTGGACCAAGAGGTGATGTGCTGTTGCAGTTAGACTGGACTGTAGGACAGATAGAAGCTATGTTGAAGAAAAATGGCATTTTGGAAAATACACTGATTATTTTTACCAGTGATAACGGACAAGTGATTGATGATGGATATAAAGATGATGCTGTAGAAAAGTTGGGCAATCACAATCCTGCCGGTATTTTCCGTGGCGGTAAGTATAGCGCATTTGAGGCTGGCACTCGTGTTCCATTCATTGTAAGCTGGAAAGGAAAAATAAATGGCGGTAAAGTAAATGACGCCTTATTTAGTCAGATAGATTTGTATGCAACGCTTGCAAATTTGACCGGAGGAACTGTGCCATCGGGGCAAGCACCAGACAGTAAAAACAGTTTGCCGGTTTTGCTCAACAAAAGCCAGCAACACAGAGCGTTTTTGGTGGAGCAGTCTATCAACTCAACACTCTCATTACTGGTTGGCGAATGGAAATATATTGAACCATCTAAAGGGCCTAAAATCAACAAGGATACCAATACCGAATTGGGCAATCTTGCTACCCCACAATTGTATAATTTAGCCACCGATCCTGGTGAAACAAAAAATCTTGCAGCTGAATATCCGGAGCGGGTAAAGCAAATGCAAGAACAACTGGCCAATATTCGGAAGCAATAGTTGCGCC
>JADLHL010000302.1 GCA_020848815.1 Chitinophagaceae bacterium
ACATTCCGGTACGCATGAATGTACCCGGCGAAGACCTGCCCAAAGTGACGCATTATTACAAAGACCCGCACTACTATGCGTTTCAACATGTACTGGTAGTGGGTGCCAATAATTCGGCAGTAGATGCTGCATTGGAAACTTATCGTAAAGCTGCACACGTGACCATGGTGCTCAAACACAACGATATAGGCGAACGGGTAAAATACTGGGTGCGGCCCGATGTGGTGAACCGCATTGCCGAAGGCTCTATTAAAGCCTATACCAATGCTACGGTTGCGGCCATTCGGGAGCAAGAGGCAGACATTCAAACAGCTGATGGATTAGTGACTATTCCTAATGATTTTGTGATTGCCATGACCGGCTATCAACCCAATTTTGATTTACTGAAACAATTGGGTATCGCTTTAAGTGATGATGGAAAAATGCATCCGCAATACAACCCCGATACCATGGAGACAAATGTGCCGGGCATTTACCTGGCAGGCGTAGTATGCGGTGGCATGGATACGCATGTATGGTTCATCGAAAACAGCCGGGAGCATGCAGGACTGATTGTGCAGCACATTGCTACAAAAGGTTAAGATGTTTCTTCTTTGTCCTCCTCCTCATCTTCATCAGCAAACATCGACATCCAGTCTTCATGCTGTTGCTTTCCTTCCTGCTTATTAAAGAAGTATTTGGCTATTTGCATGCCGGCAAAAATGGCTACACTTTTCAGAATAGCAGGCAGTGCTTTTCCACTGCCGGAAGCAGCAAAAAAATCGGCGGCGTAGCTACCGGCTTTGCTATGAATGATTTTGCTGCCAAAATGCTGTAAACCCCGTAGCATGGCTACGGCAGGCAGCCTTTGTACACGATGCCGCAATGCATGATCTGCTGTTTTAATGTGCGCCTTCAGTTTTCTTTTTTCAGCTTTCAATTGCCGCAAGTTGCCAATAGGTTGCTGAATGCGATATGGTTGCATATTACTCATGTCACAAATACTTAATCGTTATCATCGTCATCCTGCGCAAACAGGGTACTGATGATGCTGTTTTGAATGGCCTCCTGCAACGGCTTTCGCACAAAGGCCATCACAATAAGCAGGAGTAATACATAAAAGGCGGCTACCAGTCCAAAGCCAATAAAAAAACTCTCGTATACCTGCGAAAAATAATATCCAGCCATAAAGCTGATAAACAATAGGGCAAAGAACAACAAGGAGCCTGCCAAAATGCCCACAATGAGTTTGCCACTCAATATGCTTAGCTTTTCGGCAGCCTCCATTTTGGCCAGCAATAGCCGGTCATTTACCAGTTGTTTTACGGTATGTTGTACTTCATCGTACAATCCTTCTGCTTGTTGGTCAGGCATGTTATTCACTTTGTGGTAAACCGTCTTGCACTTTTTTCATAGCATGGCGGGCTTTGTCGCTCAAATCAGCAAAATCCTGTTTCAGGTCAGTTGCTTTGTCTTTCATTTTCTGCGAAAGTTCTTTGCCCTTTTTGCTTTTCAGAAAGGCATATACTCCGGCACTCACGGCAATACCTGCTAAAAATCCCAACAGCGTTTTTGTACTTCCTTTCATAATAAATCGTTTAATGTGTGAAGGCATTTCTGTACTGCTACATCCATACCAAATGAGTACCTAAAGTTAGTGAAAATAAAGCGGAGATTGCGCATGCAGCGTTATCTTTCAGCAAATGTTTATTGCATGATTCACGCTTCCACTATTCTACGGCACAAATGGTTGCTATTGCTTATCCTGATTAGCATTGCGCATCTGGCATGCCAAAATAGTAATGCCAAAAAAATGCCTGACATGAAACCAGTCGATACCAGCATCACGGCACAAAATGCCTTCATTGATGTGTTTACTGATTCTGCCACGGTATTGGCATTTGTGCAGCAACAAAATCTCAATGTGCAGGATAGCATTTACATCATCAGCTTTTACAAACAGCGCAATTATCAACTGGCATGGTACGATAGCAGTGGCGTTGCCGAACAAGCTTATAATTTCATCAATCTCTATCGCAGTTATCAATCTTCAACGCAAGACAGTTCTTTAATACAACCAGACTTCGATGCATTGGCGGCTCAGCTTTATAACGACAGCATTCCCACTGTTGTAGACCATACACAAAGGGTACAAGCCGATTTGCTGCTTACCCGCCATTTCTTTCGCTATGCAGAGCGGGCCTATGCCGCCGATCAGCATATCAACCTGCGGGAGCTCGATTGGTTTATTCCCAAACGCAAAACCGACCCGGTTGCTTTTTTAGACACCGTGGTAGCCAGTAGCGGCAAAGACATCAGTAGCCTGCTGCCCGTACATCCTTTGTTTGAAGGCTTGCGCAAGGCCTTGCTGCAATACACGGCTTTGGCAAAAGCCCACGAATGGGAGCCAATTGCTTTTACCCAAAAGAAATATCAGTTGGGGGATAGCGCTGCGGAAATTTCTAACATCAAACAACGATTGATTTGGCTGGGCGATTTGGCAGCTGCTGATACCGCACATGTATTTACGCCAGGATTACAAAAAGCTGTATTGCAATTTCAGGAACGCATGGGACTTGAGCCTGATGGCGTGGCTGGCAAGGGTTTTCTGGAAGCCATTAATGTGCCGTTGGAAGAACGCATCAAACAAATCCGCATCAACATGGAGCGGGCCCGTTGGATTCCCAAGCCCGGCAACGGCAAATATGTGGTGGTCAACATTCCAGAATTTATGCTGCGGGCTTTTGATAGTGGCCAACTGAAATTGCAAATGAATGTGGTGGTAGGTAAGCCCGCCAACAACACCGTCATTTTTAATGGCAATATGCAATACGTTGTGTTGGCACCTTACTGGAATGTGCCTTACAGCATTGTAAAAAATGAGATGGGCAGAACTGCGTCTTATTTCTCGAAACGCAACATGGAAGTAGTGGGTAAGTATAGCGATGGCCTGCCTATGGTAAGGCAAAAACCGGGCCCCAACAACTCATTGGGTAGGGTGAAGTTTTTGTTTCCGAACAGCTACAGCATTTACCTGCACGATACACCTTCCAAAAGTTTGTTCGAACAAAACAAACGGGCCTTCAGCCACGGCTGCATTCGGGTAGCCAAGCCACGTGATTTAGCTGTGTGGGCCCTGCAAAGCAATAAAGAATGGACGACGGAAAAATTAGACTCGGGTATGAACAGCACTAAGGAAATCACCATTACCCTGCAGCAAAAAATACCGGTGTTCATTGGCTACTTTACTTGCTGGACAGATGCCAACGGGCTCCTGCATTTCCGTAACGATATCTACGGACATGATAAAAAACTGGGTGATCACTTGTTTGCTTCGGCCAAATAACATTGCCTGTACATTTGCACTATGCAAATAGTAGAAGTGAATTCGCAGGCTTTGGCAAAAGCCTTTTTGTTGGTGGCTCCAAAATTGTATCAGCAAGACCCCAATTACATCCGCCCGTTGGATAAGGATGTAGAGGAAGTATTTGATGAAACCAAAAACAAAACATTTCGCTTTGGAAAAGTATGCCGCTGGTTACTGCAAAATGAAGCCGGCGAATACGTAGGCCGCATAGCAGCTTTTGTAAACAAACGTTACAAAAACAAAGGTGATACCCAACCCACTGGTGGCTTTGGTTTTTTTGATTGCACCAACGATCAGGCGGCAGCCAACCTGCTGCTGGATACAGCCAAAAACTGGTTGCAGGAGCAAGGCATGCAAGCCATGGACGGACCCATTAATTTTGGCGAAAGAGACAAATGGTGGGGGCTGTTGATTGAAGGGTTTGACCCGCCCTTGTATGGCATGAATTATAATGCACCATACTATAAAACACTGTTGGAAAATTATGGCTGCGAAGTTTTCTTTTACCAAAACTGCTATGCCCGTGAAGTAAGGCCCAGGCTGCCAGAAAAATTTCACACAGCCCATGCCAAAATTGAAGCTATGGGTGGTTTTGAAGCCCGAAGGGTGGATAAGAACAACCTTGAAAAAGCAGCGCAGGATTTTTGTACCGTGTACAACAAAGCATGGGCCCAGCACGAAGGCAACAAACAAATGGCGCTGCCTGTGGCAGTAAAAATGTTTTACAGCATGAAGCCCATTATGGATACCGATTTGGTGTGGTTTGTATACTACCAAAATGAGCCGGTAGCCATGTATGTGTGTCTGCCCGACCTCAATCAGGTGTTTAAATACCTCGATGGACAATTCAACTGGTGGGCCAAACTCAAATTTGTGTACTACCGCTGGCGGGGTGTCATCAAAAATTTTACTGGTATTGTGTTTGGCATTGTACCCGAGTGGCAGGGCACTGGTGTAGATTATTATATGATAGTAGAAGCCGGTAAAATTTTGCAAAACCCCATAACAGGAAAGTACCTGTACACCGAGCTGCAATGGCAGGGCGATTTCAACCCCAAAATGAACAATATTTCCAAAAACCTTGGGTTTACGCTCAGCCGCAGGTTGGCTACCTATCGCTACCTGTTCGACAGAACCAAAGAGTTCAAGCGCCACCCCATTTTATAAGCGGGTTCATTTGTATGGCTGATTTATAAACAGGCCTTGCCGAAGCATGCCTCAACCTCCTACATTTGTGGGGCATGGAAAAGTTTATTGTATCTGCCAGAAAATACCGTCCCCAAACCTTTAGCTCGGTGGTGGGGCAGCAGCATATTACCACTACTTTAAAAAATTCTAT
>JADLHL010000303.1 GCA_020848815.1 Chitinophagaceae bacterium
AGTAACTCCAATTGGGTACTGGTGATTTTGATTTTCACCGGAAACTTATAGTCCTTCTTACCGGGTACGGAATCTTCTTTGTAACGGGCGTTGTTGAAGAGTAAATATTGCCGTTCGGCAATTTGTACATAGGTGCCGCTATAGGGCATTAAGTTTTTAGAAGGGTCGGAGATATCGAAAGCCAATATGTTTTTACTGGCGGTACGGTTGATGGTTAATACAATGACTGGTATAGAAACATCGAGTGCATACAATGTATCGAGGATGGGTTTGAGCTCTGCTTTGCTTATGACTTTGTAGAAATGAATAATGAGCCGGTTAGCATTTGGATTTCGTTTGGTAAAGTTGACGACGGCATCGTGAATAGAGCCTGCAAGGGATTTGGTATTGTCTGCCGGGAAGGCATTGAAGTGTTGAAACTTGCCTTCGTTATCGAAGCAGAATGCTGAGCCAAGCATTCTTGATTTGGCATGTTTTACATAGGCCGCTCCAATGCCTACTATGAGCTCATTGGCAGGGGTACGATTGAGCCGCCAGGGTACGCCACCTAATTTTGCCAGCATGGCTACCATAATGTTTGGCAGGAAATATTGGAAGTTAGATTTTACGATGTTGTTTTTGAAAATGACCTGCGACTGGTATTCGTAAAACAGGAACATATCCTTCAGCCTGTAATAGGTACGCAGGTGCTCGGGATTGTGTTTTTCCATTTTTCCGATAGGGCTGATATAGATAATCAGGTATTTCACCCCCAGCTCTTTTTGTCTATTTTTTAATGCATCTAAGCATGTTTTTACTGCATCGGAAACATGTGTGAAGCTGATGTTCCATTCGTCTTTGTAGGTATACACTACCTTGATGTATTCCTTAATGCCTTTGGCAGCGCCAATTCCATTATCGAAGGCATCTTTCAGGCGTTGTACATAGGGTTCGTCGCCCTTTTGATAGATGAAAAACAGTTTTACATTCTGTGGCTTTGGTATGGTGGCATAAGGGCCATAAGATTTCAGGTCATACTTGGGCTCCAACCCAAGGTTTTTTTCACCGTATTCTAACATGCCTGCTTCGCCGGAAATTATTTCATGTTCCTGTCTGGTTTTGATGATGAAACCTTTTGGGGAAAGCGGAATGATGTTAAGAAAATCGGGCTGATTGAGGTATTTGGCATAAAAGCCCTGGATGAGTTTGTGGTACAGTGGATAGCGGTTGATTTTTTCGGGAGCAGGAAAAACTATTTCGAGTTCTGAGCCCAGTTGGTTGCTAAGCAGGGGATACACCTCATCGAGGTGAAGCATAGCCTCATCGGGTAATGATGTACCCCACTTATAGAGGAAGCCTTTGTAGAGCATCCAAGGATTGAGCAGTGTATCAATATTACAATCCTGCATTGATTTTTTCAGGATTCTTGAACGACCATCATAGGCAATGGTGAGCATAGGTAAGCCCTCTGTGTTGTGCTGTATTATCAGTGTGAACAGGTAATATTGATCATACTCCGGGTGATGGGAAGTGGTATCGAGAAGCCATACTTCTACATCTTTTGTGAAACTGCGCCGCATAACAGGGGCAACGGAACGGAAATAGGTGCTGATGAGATAGCGGTAGTAATGCTCTGCAAACTGGATGTGCTCTGTAAGGTTGATGCTGGCAAGAATGGCGCCTTCTCTGGGTTGCTGAAAGTCTGTATACAGCCAACGAGACTCTGGGATAGAGGGGTCGGGCCTGTAGCCGTTTAAAAGAGGAATGAGCTCATCTGAAATGTAGATGGAGGAAAAGCCCTCTTGGCGATTGGTGTAGAATGAGCAGGTAAGTGAGGTTGTGGGTGTGGAAAATGGAATGCTGTTGAGCATGAGTGTTTGTTCCATGCGTGGGTGTTTGGTTTTGAGTGAATGTGAAATAATGTAATACCCTAACGGTTATTACGTTCTCTAAATTAGGGGAAAAACATATTCATACTTTTTTTGGCAGGCATTTACCTCAATTATAAAGCAGCATTTGTATCGTATTATAGACTGCGAAATAAATAGCAACCGGATAGAAACGACAATAGGGCCGGTAGGCCCTATTGTGAAAGAATGTGGAGCGGCTTTTATTTGATTACAGCCCAGTTATTCATGAAAAAGCCAACTTCATGGGCTTTGTTGCCTAAGAATATGCCTTGGTCCCGGAGCCTGATATTAACCCTGTATGTCTTGCCTCCGTTAATTTCGAGTATGGCTTTTTCGTGTAGCTTTTGCTCCATCACCACTAAGGGGAGAATGAGAAAATTTGTTTGCTTTTCGCCTTTGAGTACAAACACATAGAAAACATTACCGCCATAGTCTTTTTCAAAGGACACTTTTCGTACGTCGAAGTTGTAATAATTGTACTGATTGAGGTTGGCCGTTTTGACCTGTATGCTGAATAGCTTGTTGTCTTTGGTGGCTGTGATATCAATGCCCACATCTACACTCATGATGGCTGCGTTGTAGCCACGAAACAGCAACTCGCTACAAACCAGATGCTCACCGGCTTTGCCAACAAAGCTGCCTTCTATTTTTAGTTTTTCTTCTTCTGCTTCTTCCTGTGCTTTTGCCTTTTGCTTATGTGCTACTATTGGCTTGGCTTGCTTAGGATTGATTGCATAAGTAGAAGGGGCCGTTTTGATAAAGCTGGCTGCGGTTCCATTTTTTTTGATGTCGGTGATGATTTGGGTATTCATACTGGCATCGGGAGTGGCGCCATCCGTTTCGAGAATACCTTGCTCCAATGCCAAGCGTGTAATGTCTTTGTAATGCATGGGCTGGCCTTGCTGGGTAAGGATGGTAATGGCTGCTTCACGGAATTTGTTCATAAGCTGAAGGATGTAGTGTGAAAGCTGGTTTCTATTATTTGATGTTGTCTTGCAGTACTTCGTCTATAATAGCCCTGATTTTTTTATTGTTGATCTGGGTGTAGAACTCGACTTTGTACCCATCTAAGGTAAGTTGCTTAAAGAATACCCTTGCACAGTCAATCTTCGCCTGTTCTATAGCCCGCAAATCGGTTTTGTTTTCTACGCCTTTTGTTTCTACAATCACGTTGAGTATTTTTTCGCCAGTGTCTTTTTTCACGACATACATAAAGTCGGGGCTATATTTTTCTCCGGTAATGGTGGGGATGGCAATGCTGTTCTTTGGTATTTTGCCATACACTACAATTTCCTGTATGCCATCTACCAGCAGGTTTTCTTTTTCTAATGCAGAATCGAATGCGTACACATCGTACAGGTATTTGGGTGCGGGTGTACCTTCTATGAACTTGGTGCCAATTACGCCTTGCGTAATTTCTGTGCGTGGTGTGCCATCGGCATAGGTAAGGCTGGTAGCTTTTACAGGCAGGTTGGCCTTTGAGTAGATAAATCTTCCACTTAGTGCATTTATCTTCCACTCACTGAACAAATGGACAAAGTTTGCCAGGCTTTGTTCATTGATTTTTTCTGCGGTAATGGAATGCTCTTGTGTATATGCCAGTATGACCTGATGCAATAGCTGAATGGGCAAATTGGTTTGCCTGTTGATGCGTTTTAAAAACTCATTGTAGGCAAGCGGTCTGTTGATTTTATATTGTACACCACCATCGTCTTGCAGGTTGGCGGCTGTGCCTGTTGTATTGAGTTCCTGCCTTTTGCTGGTGATATAGGTATCTGTAAATACCTCTTTTTTTAGCAGCGTTAGCAATTCGTTGTATAGAAAATTATTGTTTTCTATGGGGTCGTAGTGCAGTATGTATTTGCTATTGATTTCTTGCCACAGTGTTTTGAGCTCGTCAAACACGGCCTTGCGAATTTTTATTTTGCGTTCTGCTTTGGCATTCCTGTTTACTACTTTGCCCTGCTGCAGGCCAATTGTAAACTCGGGGTATGCTTCAAAAAAAGCAGCACTATTTTCTGGCCTGATGTTATAGTTTCTGTCAATGAATTTTTTAGTCAACAGTTCTACAAATAAATCATCGGGGTCCATGCTAAGTTTTGCTGCTACGGCGGCAATTTGTTCATCGGTTAATACAAAGCCTTGTGGCAGGTCGGCATTTATTTGGGCCACCAGTTTTTCTGCAAAGTCGGCCTCTGTAAAGTCGATGATGTAATTGAGCTGAAAGTCTTCGTTGGATATGCGGTTGCCATACTCATCCACCGGCAGGCGGAGGCCACGGCCTACTTCCTGCAGCTTACTGTTTTCGCTACTGCTGCTGCGTAGCTTGGCTATGGTAAATACGTTGGGATTGTCCCAGCCTTCCTTCAATGTCCATTTGGAGAATAGGAAGCGACGGGTGTTAAAAGCCCCGTCGTCTGTTTTGATGGCGAGTAGTTTCTTTTTCTCAAAAAGAATTTCCTGTACTTCTTGTGCAATGGCATCGTCGGCGCTGCTATTGTCTTGCGAAAAGTAACCTGCATGTGTGGCACTCAGGTTGGCCAGCGATGCTTCGAGATAGGCTTTGTATTCTGCCTCCTGCGGATGGAGCAATGGCAAGGTAGCCTGTATTTTTTCGGCTAAGAGCCGCTCAAACGTAAGTCTGAGGTAGGGCTGCTTATCGGGGTCGGCGCTGTCTCTGTATGCTTGGATATCGTCGATAAAAAAGAGGGCCAGTGTTTTGATTTTGTTGTTGCGGCTAAAGTTGTGCCGCTCTGTATTGAAATGTCGCTCCAGTGCCAGGCGTATCATAGATTCCTGATACGAAGCTGAATAGATATCGGTGGTAAACTCTTCGCTTGTGGTTTTTGTCTGCCCGTTGGACAGCTCCACGGTGCTGTTGGTAATGGCATCGATAACTATGCCTTCGAGGTCGGGCGAAATAATGCCCAAGCTATCGCCCCGCTTGAGCTCAAATGTCTTTGTGGGGGCGTCTTTTTGAATGAGGCTGAATCTGGCTGCTGTTTTGCTCTGAACAGAAAGTAGTTTCACTTTGTCTTGCCGCTTGCTGAGTGGTTCAAAGTGCTCTTTGGCTATGCCCTTGATGAGGTTTTGATTGAATGCCTGAAAGGAATTGAGATCGTATAACAGGTTATGATAATCTTTTTGGGTTTGCTTGTTGCGGCCCTTGCCCAGCTCAATATCGGGGAAGGTTGCACCGAAACGGATGATGGCTTGCGGGGCTATTTGTTTTTCGATAAACTCAAATGCTTTTTGTGATTTGGAAAACTTGTGTGGCTCATCGATGATGAGGAATGGTTTTGTGCCCCGGATGGCATCGATGGGTTTGTAAAAACCCTCCACACCATAATCGTAGCTATCGGTTAGGAGCTTGGATGTGCCACCCAGCAAACCCATATTGGTGAGTAGTACATAAATTTTGTTGCTCACCTGATTGCTGCCGGCTACAAACTCCCTTACCACACTTGGAAAGAATGTTTTGCCTTTCTTTTTCTTGATGGCTTCCAGCACCAGCACATCGAGTTCGGTGCCGTAGCCGCACTGGTCTTTGAAGTGCCTTTTGGTGTAGCCATCTTGCATAAACTGCTGGGCACCTGCTTTAATGGCCAGCGTGGGTACCACCACTATGAATTTATTGATACCATACCGCTTGTGCAGCTCAAACATGGCAGCTGTGTACACATAGGTTTTGCCGGTGCCGGTTTCCATCTTGATATCAAGATTGAGGTAGGCTCCTACTTCATTTTGTGCGGCTATGTGAACCGGAATCTTGTTGGCCTTTTGCACCTCGCTTATGTTGGCCAGCAGGCTTTCTCTATCCAATACCAACGTGGGGTTTTGGTAATAGAGCGGTGCCTTTTGTACCAGTTGGGTACTCAACACATTGGCAATGGCGCTATAGGCATTTACCTGGTGGGGCAGGTCGGTTTTTAGTATCAGTTCCATGGCGGCTGTTTGATGGTGTTGAAGTTGTTACACAAAAGGCACAAAGGAAACGCAGAGTTTCTCAAAGGTTAGCTGTATTGAAGTTGTTACACAAAAGGCACAAAGGTTCACTGAGGCTTTGTGTATTTGGTGGCTGCTTTATGTGTTTTGTGTCATTATATGGATGTTTTGCAAAGTGGCACAAAGGGCCACAAAAGGAGTTAGAGAATTACTCGTTTAATTCCGTTTTTGAGTGTGGTGACGTGAAAATTGAGCAAGAGGCCGAGTTTATAGTTACCCAGCTTTAAGTAGGTGAGTACCTGTGCCAGGTGTACATCTGTAAATGCTTCCACCGTCTTTATTTCGATTACTACTTTGTTGTTCACCAATAAATCCATTCTGTAACCATGATCCAGCTTAATATCCTTATACACAATGGGCATTGGTTTCTCGCTTTTTACTTCCAGGCCAGCATTCAACAATTCATGTTTGAGGCATTCTCTATAGGCAGATTCCAGCAGGCCCGGACCTAATTGCTTATGTACTTCGATGCCGCAGCCAATTATCATGGAGGATAGTTCATTTTCGGTGAGATGTTGTGTATTCATTGCTTAAAATGTTTGGTTGTGTGGTGTTGTTTCACAGAGGGGCACGAAGGAGGCACGGAGTACCATAAAGGTTTTTTGGTTGTTTCACAGAGGGGCACGAAGGAGGCACGGAGTACCACAAAGGTTTTTTGGTTGTTTCACAGAGAGGCACGAAGGAGGCACGGAGTACCACAAAGGTTTTTTGGTTGTTTCACAGAGGGGCACGAAGGCTTTGTGTATTTGGTGACTTCTTTGTGTGCTTTGTGCCATGGCTTAGTACCTTACAATGAGGTTTATTTTCAGATTCTTCTCGCTGTCGTTGAGGATGCGCATGTTTTTCTCCAGCATTTCGTTGACAGACCAATGGGGGAATGAATAGCCAAACAGCACTATGTTCTCAGGATTGAAATGGCCGTGGCTTTCGTACTGTTGTAGCAGGGCCTTCATATGCTCCAGTGTAAAGCCGGGCTCAATAAAATACAGGTGTTTTTGGCAGTGGTAGGCTGTGTAGCCATCGAGATGGATGGCGGTGGGGTTGGTAGTAAGGCCATAGCCATCGGCACAGAGCCAGGTGGCCAGTATGGTGGGTTTGCCAAAGGCATCGAGCAGGGTATCATCGGCCAGCATGCTGGCGGGGGTAAAGCTCTCCAGCTTATCCAGTGTGTTTTGTGCAGGTTCGGCCAGTGTGTAATGCTTAAAGCCGAGGTCGAGCTCCTTATCGGGGTGCTCTTGTTTTATTTTGGCAGCTGCCCGTTTGATGCGTTCTATACCCACATAGTCCAACGTGGTGGGCAGGTTGTTTGATTGGAGAAAATCAAACGCAATTTTTTGGGAATCAACATCTGGACTTAATACCTCGGGTAATTGTACAGAAATGAATTTTCGTTTACCGTCATCAAGTGCATTGAGTTTCATAACAGCATGAGCGGTAGTCCCTGATCCAGAAAAAAAGTCAAGTACTGTTATATCATTATCGTTTGATATAAATCTAATTAACGACTCTATGATATTTTCATCTTTCGGATTATCAAAAACCTTTTTGCCATCAAAAATTTGCATTAATTTTTTTGTTGCAGCTCTTCCATCTTTATAAAAAACACTATAAGGAACTTCATATTCTCGGTCTTTTAAATATGATTTAAGTGTTGGAACCGAATTTTCATCTTCACCAAAGACAACTAATCCCTTATCTATAAATTCTTGCATTCTTTCTATTGTTGGGAATATCCATCCCCTTGATGGTACTTTTACTGACTTTTTTGTCTTTGGATGTAAAACATCATAGGTTGGACCGCCACCTCCAGGCCAAGAAATATTATCAGGAAAGTATACGCCATTTTCATCAATAGAGGAATAGTGTTTAGATCTTTTAATTGGATCAGACTCTGCTAATTCTTTAAACCAACTTTTAAGTTTGTTTGTGGCAAGTTCATAGTTAAAGGAGCTTTCTTTAAGAAATTTATCTGCCTGAGAATAAATTTTAGATAGCCCTTCTTTCTTTACTCGCCATTTAATTTTCCTTTCTTTAAATAATTCTTGATTTCTGACGTAACAAATCATATACTCATGACTGTTAGAAATAAAATGAGAATCATTTTTCTTTCCTGCTGCCCAAATCATATTAGAAATAAAATTCTCTTCTCCAAACACATCATCGCAGAGCAGTTTGAGGTTGGCCTGTTCATTGTCGTCGATGGAGATGAAAATAACGCCGTCTTTTTTCAATAAATCCCGAGCCAGCAGCAGTCGGCTGTACATAAACATGAGCCATGCGGAGTGAGAGGCTGAGCCCCGCTTGGTAAGGTCTAAAATGCGTTCGGCTTCTTCTTCACTCACATTCAGCTTTTCCTGTAGCGTTTCTTTGGTGTAGTTAAAGTTATCGGCATACACAAAGCCATCGGAGCCTGTATTGTAAGGCGGGTCTATGTAAATGCATTTGATGGCACCATTGTATGACTTGAGCAGGTGTTTCAGCGCATCGAGGTTGTCGCCACTGATATAGATGTTTTGGCTGTTGGCATTTTCGGGCAGGCTGTTGTGTGCCTCGTTTGGCTGAATGACCGAAGTGGTTTCGGTAGAGGCCAGCAGCTTGGCATAGCTTTCGCCGAGGAAGCGGAGTTTGTAGCCTTCTTCTACCACATTGGTTTTGTCGGCAATGGTGGTTTTGAATTTTTCGATGTCGAAGGAGCCTTCTTTGCTAAAACAACCGGGAAAATGCTGGCGGAGGATGGCGAGCTGCTTATCGTTGGGGTTGAGCTGGTCGTTGTGTTGTATGGCGTCTTTGATCATATTGGTGGTTTGTTCAGGCTCTGGCAAAGATTAGTAAAGGTTGAATATCGTGTAAATCGGCTGATTTCATGGCTTGGAGGTATGCAGTACGGGCAGCGGTGGTGGCGGGATAGCTACGGCCCCATGTGAATACCGGGAGCCCGGCCACTTTTTCGATTAGTACATCGGCCATCAGGCGGCTGTGGCGTCCATTGCCATTGCTAAAGCAGTGGATGCTTACGAGCCTGTGCTTGAAGCGTATTGCCCACTCATCGGGCGGGTAGGTGTTGTTTTGAATCCAATACCCGGCATCGTCGAGCAGGTTTTTGAGTTCGGTGGCGATTAGCCATTTGTCTACGCCAATGTTTTTGTTGCTGTGGCGAAACTCGCCTGCCCAGGCCCACACTTCGCCAAACATGCGTTTGTGCATGGCTTTTATGAAGTCTTCGGACAGGATGGTGTCCACCCGTAGGCGCCTGCCAAAGGTCCACTGGATGGCATGTTCGATGTTTTGCTGTTCAAATTCATCGAGTTCGGCCCGGGTGGCAATGGTCGGAATGAGCAAGCCTTCTTTTTCGTCTTCATCGAGGGGTGTTTGCCCATCCTCATAGTCGAGTATTAATCCCATAGTGCTTTCGGCATTTCGGCAATGAGTAATGCAGTACGTTCTTCGATGGCTTGCTGAATGCGCAGGTTGCTGTTTTCCTGATCTTCTAGGCGCATGGATTGAGAGGTGCGGGCAACGATTTGGGAGGCCAGTTCACGGGCTCTGCGTTCGATGAGGGCATCGAGGGAGCCATCTTTGGGTACCAATCCGTATACCAGCTGCATATCGAGGGCAGCGGCGGCTTCTCTGAGGGCTTTGAGGGTGATAGCACCTTCTTTCTCCCGGTTTTCTACCTCCTGCATGCTCTGTTTGGTAATGCCCATTTTGGAGGCCAGCTGCTGGAGGGACATGCCAAGGGCCAGCCGGGTGGCTTTGAGCCATCCGGTGGGTGGTGGTACTACTTGTGCAGCCGTTGTAAACTGGCTGAGCTTGTAGTTGAGCTGTTGTAACTGGAGCTTTTGTTTGTCCATACTGTAAGGTTAAAGCCTGACTTTGTACGGGCAAAAGTAAGGTTAAAGCCTGACAATAGTTGTTTATTCGTCAGGTTTTAGTATGACAAAAGTGTAAGGAAAGTAAGGGTATAGGCTGACGGGGGGAGAAGGCAGGCCCATTGCAGGGCTATATAATTGCAAGGATTGCAAAGTTTGCAAAGAGTGCAAAGGGGTTAACAAGATTTGGATCTTCTGCTAAGTACTATAAATTTAGTACAAGTTTGTTACCTTCGCTAGCTGCTACCGTTAATGAGTATACCTGCCATCAATATTGCCCAAAAAATTGTTGCCACTTTAAGTGATCCTGAAAAGGGAGAAATCGTTACTAACTTAAAGGTTCAAAAGTTGCTGTACTATGTACAAGGGTATCATTTGGCTTTTTTTGATCAGCCACTTTTTGAAGAAACAATTGAGGCATGGATGTACGGCCCAGTAGTTCCTGAGGTTTACCATCAATATAAAGACTTTGGTAGCGGCCCAATAACATTTGAAAGTACTGATGCCTCTATTATCCAACTAGATAATGCAACAGAGGACATGTTTAATCAGGTAATGCATGAATATGGTAAGTTCAGTGCGATTAGGCTCATGGAAATGACTCATGCAGAGCGTCCTTGGACTGAAGCGTTTAACACTACAAACAAGGTGATCGATTTGAGTTTGATGAGAGATTATTTCAAAGGCTTAGTTGATGAGTAAAAAGATTAAAAAAGTTGAGGATAAGCCCAATATGAAACAACCGGAGCATCGCTATCCGGTTTTTTGTTTTAAGTACCTACAGCCTTGCTCTTATCTTAAATGTAACGATGCATCTTTTTTTATCGAGTTTTTGGAAAGGATGCAAAAACTAGGTGAACTTGGATGGAAGGAAATCGATAAGTCAGGGAGACATTCCTTTGGCACAGAAAAGATTCCTGTAAAGCAGATTAAGCCGCAACTTAAGCCCAGTATTTTGACCCCAGATGTCACTGAGCTCACTGTGTTTAGAGCCACAGGGAATAAGCTACCTTTCTTAGGCATACGGTTGAATGATACATTTCAGGTGATTTACATTGAAACGCAGTTTGGTGATATATACAATCACTAGGAAAATAGCTTTACTTTCCTGTAGTGTCCAGCTTTCAGTTTTTCTACTCCATTACCCAATACATTTTTAAGTATGTCATCTACTGTGCGGGGAGCCAATTTGAATTGGGTACCCAGCTCGGTGGCTTGCTGTCGGGTAAACTCGGCCGGTAAGGCTTCAAAGAACCGGCGCTTATTGTCGCCACCCTTGAAGTGAATGGTTTCGGCCTGTTTGGGCAGGTTGTTGAACATGAGCAGGCTGTGCTGCAGGTAGGTTTTTACAATGGCCAGCGCATTCTGAAAGTCCTGGTCGGCGCAGTACATTGTCGGCGTTATTTCGGCGTTTTCTGCTTTGCGCATGGCGGTAAAAATCATGCACATCCTGAAAAGTACCAGCCCCAGTCGGAATACTACACCGGCTGCATCTTCACCTGTAAACGTGGCTACATCGGCCAACATACCTGCGAAAGCAGTATTGAGCTGCTGCCACTGTGATTCGGAGAGCTGCACTTCGGTAGGCGACTGTTCGAGGAAGGCAATCATGGATAGCACTTCGTCGGCCAGTTGGTCGAAATGGTCGTTGTACACGACGGTTTGGTTGGCTGGTGAAGGGTCTTGCCAAACCAGCTCATTTTTGAAGGCATAGAAGAGAAAGCGGCTGAAAAGGCCGTCTTCGGCTGAGGCAATGAGCCGGGGTGCCTGAGCGGGGGTACCTGAAAGGGCCACTGCCAGGCGAGGGTCGTTGATTTCGATGTATTCGTTGTTGGTTTTGCGGGTGAGGGTGATTTTTTCGTGGTGGAATGCCGACCGCAAAGCGGGAGAGTAGTCGCCCCAATCCTGTTTTTTGGCCCCACTCATGGTAT
>JADLHL010000304.1 GCA_020848815.1 Chitinophagaceae bacterium
AAAAAAATACTTTTCTACAGCAGATATTGATGAGTGGCAAACAGGCTTCATTAATTGGCATTTGCACCTGTATAAGCCAGCATCAATACAACCGTGAAACTTGTTTCTTTGCAGCATGCCTGCTACTTCTTTCCACGATCCTGTTGCGCAATACAAGCAATTTGCCACCGAATACGAAACCGCTGCGGCACAACTACGGCGCAAACGCAGCTGGTTGTCGTGGGCCAGGTTGCTGAGTGTGGTGCTGGCTATCGGTTGGTTGTACTGGCAGTGGCCTGTCAGCAGTTGGGCGGTTGTTTTGCCTGCTGTTTTTCTGATAGCTATTTTTCTGCGATTGGTGGTACTGAGTATGAATGTGCAGCAGCAGCTGCAACAGGTACAACAACTCATCATCATCAACCAGGCAGAGCTGCGGCAGTTGCAAGAACACCACTACAAAGACCGTTATGATGGCGCTGCATATATGCCGCCCAATCATGCGTATGCCCACGACCTCGATGTGTTTGGCGAGGCCTCGCTGTACCAATACCTGCAGCGGGCCGAAAGCGATGCAGGAAGAAACACCTTAGCAGCGTGGTTGCTGCAGCCTGCATTGCCCGAAGAATTGCCGGCAAGGCAAGCGGCAGTGCAGCAATTGGCGCCGCAGGTAGCATGGCGGCAACACTTGCAGGCCAGTGGCCGCGAACACCCGGTAAGTGCCGCTACAGCGAAAAAGCTGCAGCAGTGGATGCAATCGAAAGACGATGTGTTTACTGCAACAGGTTGGTACTTGTTGCGTTGGTTGGGGCCAGTTGTTTCTATTGGTTTGTTTACAGCATATTGGCTCGATTATTTACCAGGATTTTGGTTCAATATTTACTTTTTGGTTTTCTTTTTAGGTACTGGTTATATCAGCAAGCTGGCTACGCCTACCTGGCAAATGCTGGGCCGTATGAGTAAAGAAATCAACGGACTGGCAGCTTCGCTAAAATATGTGGAGCAAATGCAGACGGGAGAAAGCCATTGGTTGAAACAGCGTCAATCTGTACTCGTTGTGAATGGCGAACCCATGGCCAGCAAAGCAGTGGCTGGTTTAAATCAGTTGCTCAACCGGTTTGATTATCGCCTCAATCCTGTAGTCTTTATTCCACTTAACATCCTGCTTTTTTGGGACTTGCAACAAATGCTCCTTTTTGCCCAATGGAAAAAACAACATGCAGCAGCTGCTACGCAATGGCTGCAGGTTTTGGGCGAAGTGGAAGCGGCTTCATCATTGGCGGCATTGGCATACAATATGCCGCATTGGTGCTTTCCGCAAATGCTGCAAGGGCACGGCAGTTTTGAAGCTAAAGCATTGGGTCATCCGCTCATTGCTGCCGACAAAAGAGTAGTGAGTGACATCGCTACGCAGGGTGTTGCACAGGTAAATATTATTACCGGCAGCAACATGGCGGGCAAGAGTACTTTTTTGCGCAGTGTAGGTTTGGCCATGGTGATGGCGCAGGCTGGTGCACCGGTTTGTGCGTTGCATTGCCGCATGAGTTACATGCAGGTGATGAGTAGCATGCGCATTGCTGATAACCTGGCAGAAAGTACCAGTACCTTTTATGCCGAACTCAAAAAGTTGAAAAGCATTATTGATGCGGTGAAAGCCCAGCAACCTGTGTATTTGTTGCTGGATGAAATACTGCGTGGTACCAATAGCGGCGACAGGCATGCTGGTTCTGCGGCACTCATTCAGCAGCTCATTGCGCAGCAAGCATGTGGTATGATAGCCACGCATGATTTAGCGTTGGCGGAGCTCGTACATCAATATCCTAACCACATTCACAATTATCATTTTGATGTGCAGGTGTCGGGTGAAGAATTGTATTTCGATTACCACTTGAAACAAGGCATTTGCCAGAGTCTCAATGCCTCCATCCTCATGAAAAAAATTGGGATAGATATGTAATGTAAGCGCCGCATTGATGATGTATCAATGCGGCGCTTACATGTTTTATACTGTCAATAGTAGCGGTTCATCTGAGGTACAGTTGTAGCTGATTCTGCCTGCTAATATTTCCTGTAGTTCATCTTCAAAAAAGAATTTGCTTTCGCCGAAAGCAGGTTTCAATTCATCTATCCAGATGGCTTTTTCGTTGTACTCAGCAAAGAACGGACGGCCCACCCAGTCGGGATTGCGGCCTTGTAAAAAACGTAGGACCATTACCTTTTGACCGTTGATTGCTGCAGTGCCCAGCATTTGAACCTTACCGGGTGTGCAACTCATGCTGGGGCCACGCACTGTGCGGCATACACCACTGGCGTGTTGCCAAGCTTGCCGCCAAATTTCCTGTGCTTCTACCAATGGTAAGCCGAAGAAATGTTGAGCACCTGTATCTCTCACCGCAAACATGTAGTATGGAATCAAATTCAGGTTTACTTGTTTGCGCCACATTTCTGTCCATATTTCCGGCTTGTCGTTGATGGCTCTCAATATGGGTGACTGTGTACGTATTTGTGCACGGGTATAGCGAATGCGGATGATGGCTTCTTTTACCGCTGGTGTATCCAACTCTGCGGGATGATTGAAGTGTGCCATGAAGGCCAAATTTTTTCCCTTCCGGGTAATTTCTGTAAACAAAGCCAGTGTATCTTCTGCATCATCATCTGTAATGTATTTGTAAGGCCAGTATGCCAGCGATTTTGAACCAATGCGAATGGTTTGCACATTCCACAATTCATCGCTCAGCAATGGTTCGATATAAGCCCGCAACAGTTTTGATTTCATCACCATAGGATCGCCACCGGTAAACAACACATCCGTTACTTCACGATGTTCTTTCAGGTATTGCACCAGCTGATCGGTTTCTTTCATCGCAAATTTCATTTCATCCATGCCCACAAACTGGGGCCATCGAAAACAAAAGCTGCAATAAGCATGGCAGGTTTGCCCCTGACTGGGAAAGAACAACACTGTTTCGCGGTATTTGTGCTGCACTCCACTGAGTTTTACATCGCCGAGCATTGGCACATTTTTATCTTGCCCGGCGGGGTGTGGATTTAGTTCCATGCGTATTTCATTTGCAACTGCTTTTATCTCGTCTTTGCTCATGCCAGCATCCAGCGCTGCTTTCATGCGTTCGTAATGATGCGGCACCAACATTTCTTTGCGTGGAAAGGTCAGCGTAAATATGGGGTCGTTAGGTACCTGATCCCAATTGATCAATTCATCTACCACATAGTTGTTGGTTTTAAAAGGGAGTACATGGCCTACTACTTCAATGGCCTCCAACAGGTCTGCCGACAAAGCTTGTACTTGTGGAATGGTTTTGTAATTGTGCAAGGCGTACGATTTGTACTTCATGCTGTTGCTGATGTTGTCGAGCATTTGTTCCATAGGATAAAAGATGATTTTGGTGAAGAAAACATTTGCTTAGTGTGAGCATACCTTGGGCATGCAGGTGAGTGAAATGAAGCAGCTGGAAAACAAAAAAGTACAGTATTGAAAACTGCGTGAACACAATAAAACATGCATGCGTAAAACATCAACACATACAAACAGGCTGCAACCTTGGGTACAAACGAATATAGCCAAGCAAATTTTTTTGAGCAAGCTGCATCAGTTTGTTACTTAATAATGGCGGCCATATTTTAACAGCTGTTCAAGTGGCATTATTGCCGGTAAGAAATTGCTGAAACGGTGTAATACTGTTTCACTACCCCTTATTAAATTGTCAATGATGAGCAGCGTGCCGACTGCTTTTTTTTAACAGGTTTTGTCGCTTCCTGTAATTGACAACAATGCTGTAGCTTGCTGCAAAATGTAGTACAATGAAACGGTTAGTAGTAACAATGTTGGCCATGTGCAGCGGATTGTGGCTCATGGCACAAACAGCGGTTGGTCCGGTGTTGGGGCCAGTATCGATGCGGACTGCAAAATTGTGGGCTGCAACTGAAAGCAAAACTGCGATAGCTACAGTGCAAGTATGGGCAAAAGGAAAACCACAACAAAAGCAAGTGGTAAGAACATTGCCGACAGATAAAAATGCGCCCTATCATTTTCAGCAATTCGAGGCCGTTAATCTGGAGCCTGCTACAACATATGAATACGAAGTGACGCTAAAAGATGGCCCCACGCACCAACCACCGGTTGTAATGGGTAAAGGCTCATTTACTACACAAGCATTGTTTCAGTGGCGTAGCAATGCACCGGATTTCAGTTTCATCACAGGCAGTTGTGCATATTTCAATGAGCCTCGCTTCGACAGGCCCGGAAAACCTTATGGCGGCGATAGCAGCATCTTTGAAACGATGGCCAAAGAACAAGCTGCATTCATGTTGTGGCTCGGCGATAACTGGTACACCCGTGACGTGGATTACAGCAATGAATGGGGCATGTGGTACCGTGCTTACCGCGACCGCAGCAGTCCATCGCTGAAAAGCTTTTGGACAAGCATGCCGCACCTCGCCATTTGGGATGATCATGATTATGGCCCCAATGATTACGGCAAAAGTTTTCAATTCAAACAAACTAGTCGTGAGGTGTTTCGCCACATGTGGATGAACCCGACGTATGGCGAAAACAATGAAGGCATTTACGGCAAGTATACGTATGCCGATGTCGATTTCTTTATGATGGACGACCGTTGGTGGCGTGATTTTGATGAACTGCCCGACAGCATCAATGGTAAGCCCAATGCATACAAACGCATGTATGGAAAGCAACAATTGGAGTGGTTAAAAAATGAATTACGTTATTCCAAAAACAATCCGCACATCAGTTTTCGAATAATTGTAACAGGAAGCCAGGTACTCAACCCGGGCAGCCCGTTGGATAAACTGCTCGATTTTCCGATTGAATACAACGAGTTGATGGAGTTCATCAAAACAGAAAAAATACCGGGTATTCTTTTCCTCACCGGCGACAGACACCATACAGAAATTATCAAAGTACAGCAGGCCGGTTTGTATCCGATGTATGACATCACCTGTTCGCCACTCACCAGCGGTACTCATGCATTTGGTGGCAAAGAAGCCAACAATCCTTGGCGTATACTGGGCATTGATAAGTTGCAGAATTACGGTCGCATCAGCATCAGCGGACCACGTAGTAAGCGGATGATGAAAGTGGAATTCTTAGGTGTAAAAGGAGAAGCACTTGGCCAGTGGCAAGTGGGAGAGCAGGAGCTGCGATTCTAACAAGTAAATGCTGGCATTTACTGAAAAGTATACAAACAAAGAGAGCAAGGGTTTCAAGTCCTTGCTCTCTTTTATGTTGAAAGTGTATGGTCTTCTTACACATCTCCTTCATCAAAGGAGAGTTCAATTTTCTTTACCTGCGTGGTTACTTTCCGATAGCTCACAGCAGCTGTATCAAACATGTGTTTGGACGCAACAAATGAATCATTGCCGGCGTATTTGTCACTCAGAAAAACTACTTCTTTAATACCCGATTGAATAATAGCTTTGGCGCATTCGTTGCAAGGAAACAACGCTGTGTAAATGCGGCAACCGCTCAGGTCCATGCCAATATTATTGAGGATGGCATTGAGCTCTGCATGGCACACATACGGATATTTTGTTTGCAAAAAATCGCCCTGTTTACCCCATGGAAAATCATCATCGCTGCAACCAATGGGTAAGCCATTGTAGCCAGCACCTACAATTTTGTTTTGCTTGTTTACAATGCAGGCACCTACTTGTGTGCTGGGGTCTTTGCTGCGCCGGCCACTAAGCAGCGCCACACCCATAAAGTATTCATCCCAGCTGATGTAATCGGTTCTTTTTGCCATGAGGTTAATTGTCTGATACTGCAATATACCGTAGGCCAATCATTTTGCCACCAGGTGCTATTTTTCTACCACAACATCGCCTGCACAGGCCTGACATTGCATGGCAGCCAAGCCCCATTGTGCCACTGCATTGGTGCTTACTCCCGGTGCTTCATCAATGGCATTCATCACTACCGGCGGCAGTATTTTGTTGGTTTGTAAAACGGGTTTTCGAATGCCCGCACCTCCAGCATAAAACTCTTGCCAGGCCCGCTTACCCAATGCAGCATCTTGCAAGCGTTGCGCTGCGTATGCCGTCAATCGGGAATGGCCTTGCGCCAAATTCAGTTTACTCAATGCTTGCCCCAATTCAGCCTGTTGTTCATTTGGCGAAGCGTTGTACAACCGGCAGTATTGCAGCCACGCTTTTTCAAACGCTTTGTCTTCAAACGTTTGAATGAGCTCTGCACAAACCTCGGGTAATCCAAAAGCAGCACTCAGGTGCGAAACGGATAGTTTGCCCGTTTTGTCTATGATGAATTTACCACTATCCATATCCATGGGGGCACCGCCGGTGAAAAAACCTTTGGGTTGCGCTGCAATGCTGGCCATGCTATTGCGCAGTAGCATCAATACCTTTGCGTTGCCTGTTCGCTCCCAGTGCATCAGCCATGCAGCTGCTGCCGAACCCCAGTCGGTGCCAAAGCCCATGTTTACATGGTTGGCTGTTGCCGATACTTGTTGAACATCTCCCTTCGGCAGTTTGCGGCCGGGAGCTATCTGCGCTAATGTTTTGTAAGCATTCACTTGTTCGTCCATCAAATCGCCCACCCGTTCATCGGCAGTAAGGTAATAATAGATGCGCCTGTTGGCCACGGTGCTGATGCGCAATTGCTTGGCGCTACAACCCCAGTGTTGCACATTGTGCCTGCTGCCCAATGGTGCAAATTTTCCCAAGTGATGCACATCTACTTCTCCTGTGTGGCGTGTCATGGCTTCTGCAAATCGAAATACATCGGCACGACCGGTACGCAAAAAATAGAACCACAACCATAGGTCGGTGCTCAGTTCGGAGTTGTCCCATGCAAAACCGCCTACATCGTATTTCCAAACATGCCGGTCGGTATCATAGCTATGCATTACATCGCCAAAATGCCAGAAGCCATACCACCTGCGCTGTTCTACCTGCTGTTGGTAATACGCAAAATAAAAATCGAGTTGCTCATCTATTTGTTTGAAGGCAGCATTACCCGGATCGGGCAAACTCCAAAATCCGGCAAATGCTGCTGCGGATTTCATGTAGGCTGATGTGGCCAGCAACTGCGGCGGTGCTTCGTTACGCTTGGCTATTTGTGCAAGGGTTTCGTTGTCGGGCGTAGCGGCCAATACCTGGCAAAACAATTCGCTGGTGCGGGCAATACCCATGGCCGTTCCAAAGCCTGGTTCATAATCTTCATAGGTAATGTCTAATCCGGCCAATTGCTTTTCGTAGCTGTCTTGTCCCATGCCATCGTGGTAAAAGCGCAGGTCCATAGCTGGCGCTTCGGGAGCCCACATCCACAAGGTGATTGAGCCTACAGTGCTGTGTGCATCACGAATGTCTATTTGTGCAGGGTGGCTTTGCCAAAAATGCCGAAGGCCCAACGCCAGTCCACCATTGGGTGAGCCAAGATAAGCCGTGCCCAATGCCCTGTGTCCGGCAGTACTTTGTATCCAGCCAAATTGTTCACCCGTTCTTTTTTTGATGCTGTAGCCGTCGGCGGTAGGCTGGCATAGCGTGTAGTCGCCAAATTGTGGAATGTAGGGTAGTCCTTTACGAATGGGCTCTGGCCAACTGTTGCTGTCTGGTACAGCACGGCCTTGTATTTGTGCAGTACGAATGTTCGGGCCTGCATCGCGGCGCAACCCCGTGAGGCCTTGCACAGCTTCTGCAAATACACCGCCATTGGCACCACAAAAACGCACATGCCGGTTGTAGGCTGGCGTATCAAAAGGTACATCAAAGCGAATGCCAATGCCACTGATGAAATCCTGTTGCTCATTGCCGTCAAACACAATGCTGTGTACAAGCCGAATGCAATCGCTGCCGGCATATACATACATACGCACCGTAAATGGAATCCAGCTGCGGCCTTGCTGACTTTTGTGTTTGCCTGTCCATTTTACAACGGCTCTTACAGGGCCTTGCTGTTCCAGTTGGGCTTGTTCTATTATGCCTTCAAATAATGTTGTGGTTAATGCTTGACTAGCAGAAGCGGTTGCTTGTTGTTGGCTTTGCAATACCAAGCGGCCACGCTGTCCAATTACTTTGTTGTTGCGCTGCAAAGAAGGTATGAGTACGTTGCCAGCATTAGCCACGTGTATTTGAATTACACCGGAGTCAATCGTCCAGCCATTTTGTTGTTTGGAAACTTGTAATGCAGTATGACTTGTTTCTTTTTGCTCCTGCACCAATACAAGGTTGTTGGTATAGGTGCCTGCAGGAATACTATGCGCTGTCCATTTGGCAGAGCCATCGGGCCAGCGACCGGTAATCCAGCTTTGGGTAGGAATACTTTCATTGCCGTTGCTTACTTGTATTTTACGTACATCGGGCAACACGCCCTTAGGCCAGGGGATTCCCCAGGTGTTGCCCATGCTGGTTGTTTTTTCTTGTTCATCAATCCAGCGGAGCGGAATGTATAACCCTTCATCTTTGGGAGATGAGGATGCCGCAAAGGATGAAAGCGAACCAACAACAGGGGCGGCAATAGCAAGACGGGAAGTTTGCTGTACAAACAAGCGGCGGGACAATTTCTTTTTACCCATGGCAAAGCATTTACGTGTATCAAATTTGCGCATTGCAGCCGGCGTGGCTGTCCGTGTCTGTCATGCCTGATGGCGGAGTATTTTTTTGAGCACAACAATCTGCCCGAGGTGATAATGCAAGTGCTCAATGAGTCCATGCATTTGCCAGTAATAACTATGGTATTCTGGTTTGATGAAGTCTTGCCACAAATGGCTTTCCGGCAAATTGGCCAATGCCGCTGCAAAGGCATCTGCTTGCTGCCAGGCTTGTGTTTTGTAGGCTTCCCATTCAGCTTCATTGTGTACAGGCGGGTGTACAAAACTTTCTTTATCGCTGCCTTGCAGTGGCCCGCCCTGCAATACTTTGAGCACAATGCCAATGTAATACTGTGTGTGAAAAAACAAGCTGGCAATGCTGTTGCAACCGCCCATAGTTTGGTTTGCCATTTCCCAGTCAATATCAGCCATCACGGATTTGTAATAGCTGCTGGCCCAATTGCCACCATGGTATACTTGCTGAAAATGAACGGCAATTTGTGCAGGAATATGGGGTTGCATAGTAGGTGGTTTTTATTCATGAATGGGATAGGTTGCAGCGCCGATATACAAGCCAATGCTGAGTTTGGCTAGCAATGAAAGGTACTGCACCGCATGCTATCTGTGGCTGTAAGATGAATCTTCTTTATCAGCATCCTGTATCTTCGCGGCGTTTCCAAAAATTTTGGCCAGCCTGCAACTGGCGTTGGATGCAACATCTCGCTTCGGCGTGACCTTAAAATTTTATTGACCATGGCGTTACTCCACAACCGGGTTTCCAACAAGGAACTCAAAGAGCGGCTGATGCAAGAATCTGAGCCGCGTACTACCATCAGTTTTTACATGTATCATCCCATAGCCAATCCGCAGGCTTTTCGGGATGAGCTTTGGAAGGGCCTGAATGCCCTCAAAGTTTTTGGCCGCATTTATGTGGCGCATGAAGGCATCAATGCGCAAATCAGTGTGCCTGCTTCCAACTTTGATGCATTGCAGCAATACCTGTACAGTTACGAATGGATGAATGGCATGCGCCTGAACATTGCTGTAGAAGATGACGGCAAAAGTTTTTGGGTGCTGCGCATTAAAGTGCGGGAAAAAATTGTAGCCGATGGTATTGATGATCCCCAATTCAGCATGGAGCGGAAGGGCAAATACCTGAAGGCGAAAGAAGTAAATGAACTCATGCAAAACCCTGACGTTTTGGTGATAGACATGCGCAACCATTACGAATACGAAGTGGGCCATTTTGACAATGCCATTGAAATTCCCAGCGATACTTTTCGGGAGCAACTACCCATGGCGGTAGACATGATGAAGGGCCGCGAAGACAAGCCCGTGATTATGTATTGCACAGGCGGCATCCGCTGCGAGAAGGCCAGTGCGTACATGCTGCACCGGGGTTTCAAAAATGTGTTTCACATTGAAGGGGGCATTATCAACTATGTGCATCAGGTGAAAGAGCAGGGATTGGAACAAAAGTTTATTGGTAAAAACTTTGTGTTCGATAATCGCCTGGGCGAAAGAGTAACAGAAGACGTGATTGCAAAATGCCACCAGTGCGGAAAGCCCGCTGACACGCATACCAACTGCGCCAACGATGCCTGCCACCTGCTGTTTATACAATGCGATGCCTGCAAAGAAAAGTATGAAGGCTGCTGCAGTACTGCTTGCCAGGAAGTGATTCATTTACCCGAAGAAGCACAAAAAGAATTGCGCAAAGGCAAAGACAATGGAGCTCATATTTTCAGCAAGAGCCGGGAGCGGGTGAGACCGAGGTTGGATGGTAGATGATGATTGATGGGAAGAGATGTTAGATGACGGATGTTGGATGTTAGAAAGGCGAGTGAAGTTTTTTTATTCCGACATTTTGTTTTCCATCAGAAAAGTAAATGAATTGAAGTGCTCAATAAAAAAGGGAGCCGTTCAAATGCTGAACGACTCCCTTTTTGCTATTCAGAATAATATTCTTTTACAGTAACGTAGCTGTGTTTCAGTAGCAGTAATTCCTTACTGCAATTTCGCCAGTGATGCTTCAATGGCCTCTACCGTTGCTTCATCGCTCCAGGCTTGGGGTACAAATGTTTCACCCACTACTTTTTCGTAAAGGGTAATGTATCGTTTGCTGATGGTGTCAATCCATTCATCGCTCATTTCCGGCACGGTTTGGCCCTCTTTACCCATGAAGTTGTTGGCGATGAGCCATTCCCGCACAAACTCTTTGCTGAGTTGCTGTTGCTTTTCGCCAGCGGCTTGTCTTTCTTCGAAGCCATCGGCATAGAAATAGCGGCTGCTGTCGGGCGTATGAATTTCATCCATCAGGTAGATGGTGTCGCCAATTTTTCCAAACTCATATTTGGTATCAACCAGTATGAGGCCCTGTTTGGCTGCAATGGCTTTGCCTCTTTCAAACAGTGCCAATGTGTATTGCTCCAGCACCGCATAGTCTTCGGCATGTACAATGCCTTGGGCAATGATGTCTTCGCGGCTGATGTCTTCATCGTGGCCGGCTTCGGCCTTGGTACTGGGGGTAATAATAGGAGAAGGGAAGTAATCATTTTCCTTCATGCCCTCGGGCAGTGCCACGCCGCAAAGGGTACGCAAGCCGCTGTTGTAGGTGCGCCAGGCATGGCCGGTAAGGTTGCCCCGCACCACCATTTCTACCCGAAAGGGTACGCAACGTTTGCCAATGCTCACATTGGGTGCTGGTACATCCAGCAGCCAGTTGGGGCAAATGTCGGCCGTGGCCTGCAGCATGTGGGCGGCTATCTGGTTCAGTACCTGTCCTTTGTAGGGGATGGGTTTTGGTAAAATCACATCGAAGGCGGAAATGCGGTTGCTGGCCACCATCACCAGTAAGTTTTGACCGATGCTGTAAACATCCCGCACTTTTCCTTTGTAATAGGCGGTAGTATTAGAAATGGTAAGATTGCTCATGCCGCAAAGAAAAACGATTCGCTTGGTTACTGCATCTTCACTTTAAGTTTTGGCATAAATCTGCATAAGCTGTGCATTGGTTAAAACCATTTGTAAAGTATGTGTCATAATTGTACCTAAAACCCCCATATTTGCTTAGATAAAAAACATACTTATGAGAAAAGTGCTACCACTAGTGGCAGTGCTGATCATGGTAAATGCATTCACGATTGCAGCCATCGCTCAGGCGGTGACCATAAAGGGCACCGTAAAAGACGCCACCACGAAAGGGACCATTTCCGCAGTATCTGTTGTAATTAAAGGCACCAACATTGGTACCTACACAGATGACAAAGGAAACTTCACACTCTCCACTTCTCAATCCCTTCCTGTCACACTGGAAATATCTGCTGTCAACTTTGCCACGAAAACCATCACGGTTACGCAGGCAGAGGGCAACGAAGTTCAATTGGAACAAAGCTCTGCGCTGGGGCAGGAGGTTGTGGTGAGTGCCACCCGAACGCCTTCTCGCATTTTGGAATCGCCGGTAAGTATTGAGCGGGTGGGCAACATTGCCATTCGCAATGCTCCTGCAGCCAACTACTACGACATGATCAGCAACCTCAAGGGTGTTGACGTAGTAACCAGCTCACTTACATTTAAAACTCCAGCCACCCGTGGTTTCAATGGTAGCGGCAACACCCGTGTAAACCAAATGATGGATGGCATGGACAACCAGGCACCAGGCCTCAACTTCTCGGTGGGTAGCGTAATCGGCCTTACCGAACTGGATGTAGACAACTTTGAACTGCTGCAAGGTGCTTCTTCTGCTTTGTACGGCCCCGGCGGTATGAACGGTACCATTCTCATTAATGGTAAAAACCCCTTTAAATACCAGGGCCTGTCTTTCCAGATAAAAACGGGTTTGATGCACACTGACAAAAGTCAGCGGCCTACTTCTGGCTATCACAACTGGGCGGTGCGTTATGGCAAAAAAGTAAGCGAAAAGTTTGCTTATAAAATTGGTGCCGAATTCATCCAAGCCAAAGACTGGTTGGCCGATGACATGCGCAACTTCCGCCGTGTAGGTTCAACCTCTGGCAATCTGGTAGATGGAACCCGCGGTACCGATCCTAACTATGATGGTGTAAACGTGTATGGCGATGAAACCAGCACTAACTTGCGTAGTGTATTGAACGCTGTAGGTGCTCAGGTGCCTTTCTGGCAAGGTTATATCAATACTTTGCCTACCAATATTCCGGTAAGCCGTACTGGTTATACCGAAAAAGAAGTGACCAATCCAAACACTTTCAACTTCAAGTTTTCTGGTGCCATGCACTATAAAATTGCCAAGAATGTGGAAGCCATTTTGGCCGGTCACTGGGGTACGGGCAACAGCGTGTACACCGGTAGCCAGCGCTACTCTTTGAAAGATTTTAAAATTGGTCAGTACAAACTCGAGTTCCAGGGTAAAAACTGGTTCCTCCGTGGCTTTACCACACAGGAAAACTCTGGCGAATCGTACAACCTGACTGTGACCACTCAGTTGTTCAACGAAGCCTGGAAGCCCAGCACTACCTGGTATCCTGAGTATGCCGTTGCGTACATGAATGCTAAGCTGGCTGGTCGTCCTGATTTGGAAGCACACAACATTGCCCGTGGTGTAGCCGATGCTGGTCGTCCTGTGGCTGGTACTCAACAGTTCCGTACTATTTTCGATCAGGTGCGTCGCAAGCCCATTCCACAAGGCGGTTTGTTCCTCGACCGCAGTGATTTGTACATGGTAGAAGGTCAATACAACTTTGCCGACATCATCAAGTTTGCTGACATTATGGTTGGTGGCAACTGGAAACAATATGTACTCAACAGTCAGGGCACTTTGTTTGCCGATAAAATTGGCGACCCCATTAAGATTTCTGAATTGGGTATGTACGTTCAAATTGCCAAGTCTTTCTTCGACGAAAAACTGCGTTTGCTGGCATCGGGCCGTTACGACAAAAACGAAAACTTCGAAGGTCGCTTTACCCCACGGGTTACGGCTCTCTTTAAGCCTGCCAAAAACCACAACGTACGTTTCTCTTATCAAACAGCGTATCGCTTCCCCTCTACTCAGCAGCAGTGGATCAACCTGAACGTGGGTACCGGAATTTTGCTGGGCGAAAACAGGGCCTTGTATGAAAGGTACAACCTCATTAGCAACCCCGCTTACAACCCCACCAACCTCAGCGAACGCATCCAATACGTGCAAACCAAGCCTGAAAGTGTAACTTCTTTCGAACTGGGTTATAAAACTGTATTCAACGGAAAACTGCTGTTTGATGTGTACGGATATTTTGGTACTTACCAAAACTTCATCAGCCGCCGTGATGGTATACAGTTTGCCAGCGGCGTTCCATCACAAACTGGCGCATCGCAGGGCTTTAGCCTGGTGGTAAATGCTCCTGGCAAAGTAAAAACCTTTGGTTGGGGTGCCAGCATTGATTACTTGTTGCCAAAGGGTTTCACCCTCGGTTTGAACGCTTCGTCTGATGTGTTGGATGATGTGCCGGCTGGTTTCCGTGCTTTCTTCAATGCGCCGAAGTATCGTACAAACGTATCGTTGGGTAATACCGGATTTGGTGCCAAAAAACTGGTTGGATTTAACCTTACCTGGCGTTGGCAGGAAGCATTCTTCTATGAGAGTGATTTCATTCAGGGGGATTTGCCTGCTTACCACACAGTGGATGCCAGCGTAAACTTCAAAGCGCCAAAAATCAAATCGGTTATCAAAGTAGGTGCCAACAACTTGTTGAACTCTTACTACCGTACAGCTGTAGCCAACCCAAGCATTGGTGGCCTGTACTACGTAAGTTTCGCCTACAATGTTTTGTAATTCAACCCCAACGTTTTAAAACTACTTCTGTATGAAAAATATTTTCAGCAAATGGTGGGGCACAGCAACCGTACTTGTAGCGGGAGCTGCTATGCTGTCTTCGTGCAATAAAGAATTGCCGAAGGCTACACCAATCGTACCGCCAGCACCCACTGGCCAAACCATTACGCAGCTGCTTGCAGGCAATGCTAAATATTCCATTTTACGTGCAGCCATTACCCGTGCCGGTACTGCGCTTACGTTCAATCCTTCAGATGCTTCTGCAGTATACACCGTTTTTGCACCGGATAATGATGCGTTTATTGCCAGCGGTATTCCTAACGAAACCGTAGTTGGTGGCTTGCCTGCTGCTACAGTTGCATCCATTGTAAATGCCCATGTTATTCCGGGTGTTGAGTTGAAAGCTGCAGACCTGAGCACGGCATTCCCTAATATGTACCTGCAAAGCGGTTTGGTGCTGTCTTCTACGCCACCTATTCCGTACCGCATGCCTGTGTTCCCCAGCCGTCGCACCGGCGGTGCCTGGTTCAACGACATAGCTATTAAGGCTACAGATATTGACGCCTCAAACGGCGTGATACATGATATATCCAGAGTATTTTTTCCACCATCACAAGTAATTGCTCAGGTGGCTGCAGCCAATAGCAATCTTACTTACCTGATGGCAGCCTTGCAACGTGCCGATGCTGGTCCGCCAGCTGGTGCTCCAAAACTCATTCCTGTTTTGAGCAATGCTGCTGCCAACCTTACTGTATTTGCGCCTACCAATCAGGCTTTCCAAAACCTGTTTACAGCGTTGGGCTTGCCTACAGATATTACCACTATCAATGCCTTGCCTACCGAAACTGTTTGGGGTATTGTGGCCTTCCACGTGTTGGGTAGTCGTGCATTTTCTGTAAACCTGGCAGCAGGTAACAGTACCGCAGCCAGCATTATGGGGGTAGCACAGCAAATAAATGTAACAGGTGGAACAGTAACGGTTCGCGGACCAGGCAATGTATTGCCTACTAACCCGCCGACTCCATATTCTGCAACGGTAGTTACACCCAATATCAACGCCATCAATGGTGTGGTACATGTGGTTGATGCAGTATTACTGCCACAATAATCATTTACCAGCGTATAGAAAAGCCGGCTTTTGCAGCCGGCTTTTCTTATGGGCACGATTGCGGTTAATCAAAATTTTCTTTTTGCCCCCCAGCCTTTACTTTTGCCATCCTAAAAAGCAGAGAAACTAAGCATGGGACGTATAATAGCATTCAGAGAAGCACTCCGCGAAGCCATGAGTGAAGAAATGCGCCGCGATGAGCGGGTATTGCTGATGGGTGAAGAAGTGGCCGAGTACAATGGCGCCTATAAAGTAAGCCAGGGTATGCTGGCCGAATTTGGCCCCAAGCGTATCATTGATACGCCCATTGCAGAGCTGGGCTTTGCGGCTATTGCCGTAGGCGCTGCGCAAAATGGTTTGCGTCCGATTGTAGAATTCATGACCTGGAACTTTGCTGTATTGCCACTGGATCAGATTTTGAATACCGCATCTAAAATGATGGCCATGAGTGGTGGTCAGGTAGGTTGCCCAATCGTATTTCGTGGCCCCAACGGTAGTGCCGGTCAGCTGGGTGCTCAGCACTCTACTGCTTTCGAAAGCTATCTGGCCAATATTCCTGGTATTAAAGTTATCAGCCCCAGCACTCCTTACGATGCTAAGGGTTTGATGAAAGCCGCCATCCGCGACGACAACCCCGTGATGTTCATGGAAAGTGAAGTGATGTATGGCGATAAAGGCGAAGTGCCCGAAGAAGAATACCTGATTGAAATTGGCAAAGCCGATATCAAACGTGCCGGTACCGATGTTACTATCGTATCGTACAACAAAATGGTGAAAGTTGCCCTGGGCGCTGCTGATGAACTTGCCAAAGAAGGCATTAGTGCAGAAGTAATTGACCTGCGCAGCATTCGTCCGCTGGACTGGCACACCATGGTAGAAAGTGTAAAGAAAACCAACCGCATGGTGATAGTAGAAGAGCAGTGGCCTATGTGCTCTGTTTCTTCTGAAATAGCTTATCGTATTCAGAAAGAAGCGTTTGATTACCTCGATGCACCCATCCTGCGTATTACCAGTGCCGATGCCCCCATGCACTATGCGCCCAACCTGGCAGCATTGGCCATACCCGACGTGCCCCGCACCGTAAAGCTGGTAAAAGATGTGCTGTACATGAAAAAGTAATTGTTGTCTTCAAATAAAAAAGCGCCGTCATGATGTATTTCATGACGGCGCTTTTTTATTGCTACGATTTATTCTGTTACAATATAAGGTCATCTACAATTTCTCTTGGCCGCATGTCTTTTAGTTGAAAGGCATACATCATGACAAAGGCTACTGAAAAAATGCTTTGCGCCACTGCGGAAATAATGCCGGGAATAGTATTGACACCAAACAAATACAGGGGTGTGCCAATGTGTAACAAAGAACCCGCTACATACAATCCAAAGCCCCAGGGCCGCTGGGTAAACATGATGATGGCAGCAACAAGTGTCAGCAAATTGCCTGCCAATAAACCCACTGCCTGCTGGCGAAGCTTGGTTTCGTCCAGCATCATCAATGCATCTTCCATCACTTTATTGTACCGGTCTTGCTTGCCCGATGCACCAATGTTTGCAGCACGGCTGCGGTCAATTTGTTGTTTGCCCACACGGGCTACTTCAGCAGCATTGTTGTACAACCGGATATTGCTGAATATGTAGTAGCTGCTCACCAGCACCGTAATCACACACAAAATGATTAATGCAGTGCTGCGTGGAGGTTTGGCAAATACTACAAGATCGGCCATGGTATTTTTCTTTTACCCAATAATAATGCCTGCAATACAAGCCGACAGATACGAAGCCAGCGTACCACAAAGCAAGGCCCGCATGCCCAGCTGCGCCAGATCGGCACGGCGGGTAGGCGCCAGCTCTCCAATGCCTCCAATTTGCATGCCCACACTACTAAAGTTGGCAAAGCCACAAATGGCAATACTCACAATCAGTAATCCTTTTTCTGTAACCAACGGAATGGTTTTGGTGGTGAGGTTGTTGAAAGCCACAAACTCATTGATGGTGAGTTTCTGTCCGAATAACGTAGC
>JADLHL010000305.1 GCA_020848815.1 Chitinophagaceae bacterium
CAATGCACGGCCAGCCTGCAGGAAGAAGCCCTGCAGCGCATTGCCCGCAGCACCCAATCGGTACAACAAATCGTCGACGAAGGCCAAACGGTGTACGGTATCAACACCGGCTTTGGCATCCTTGCCAATACACCCATTTCTGCAGCCGATACCCGCACCCTGCAGTACAAAATTTTACAAAGCCATAGCGTAGGTGTAGGCGACCCCATACCTGTGCTGGTGGCCAAGCTTATGCTCATTACCAAAGTGCATGCACTGGCGCAGGGCTACAGTGGGGTGCAGCTCAGCACCTTGCAGCGCATCATTTGGCATATCGATAATGATGTAATACCTGTGGTGCCCGAAAAAGGGAGCGTAGGGGCCAGTGGCGATTTAGCACCCTTGGCGCATTTGTTTTTGCCACTCATTGGCTTGGGCGAATGTTATTACAAAGGACAAAGGGTGGTAACGTCGCATGTATTGCAGCGGGAGCAATTGGAGCCCATTGCATTGGGTCCGAAAGAAGGACTGGCACTCATCAACGGTACACAGTTTATTTTGGCCTTTGCCACACAGGCCGTGCAGCGCATGCACAACTGTTTGGATGCTGCCGACATCATTGGTGCCATGAGTCTCGAAGCCCTCACAGGTACCAAAGCTCCTTTCGATGAACGCCTGCACATGCTGCGGCCTTTTGAAGGCAATCTGCTGGTGGCAAAAAGACTTCGCACATTGCTGCATGGTTCGCACATCATGGACAGCCACGTAGACTGTGGCCGGGTGCAAGACCCTTATAGCCTGCGCTGCATGCCGCAGGTGCATGGTGCCAGCCGCAATGCGTGGCTGCACCTGAAAGCCCTCACCGAAACAGAGCTGAATGCCGTGACCGATAATCCCATCATCTTCGATGCACACGATACCATCAGTGGCGGCAATTTTCACGGGCAGCCATTGGCGTTGCCGTTGGATTATGCCTGCCTGGCGGCTGCCGAAATTGGCAACATCAGCGACCGGCGTTGCTACCTCTTGCTCGAAGGCAAGTGGGGCCTGCCCATGCTGCTGATGCAGGATGTAGGCCTCAACAGTGGCTTCATGATTCCGCAGTATACCACGGCGGCGTTGGTGACGGAAAATAAAACGCTCTGCTTTCCCGCCAGCGCCGATAGCATTCCCACTTCGCTGGGGCAGGAAGACCATGTGAGCATGGGCAGCATCAGCGGCCGCAAGCTGAGCAAGGTGCTCGACAACCTCGAGTACATTCTCGCCATCGAGCTGTTGAGTGCCTGCCAGGCCATTGAGTTCAGGCGGCCACTCAAGAGCAGTGTATTGTTGGAATTTGCCCACGACTATGTGCGGCAATTTGTGGGCTTCGCCAACGAAGACCGGATTTTTGCCAATGATATCAATGCCGTAGCCGGCCTCATCAAAGACTTTTCTTTTGTACAACAACTGAATGCCTTTGCAAAGGCGCAGGCGATTGAGTTTGCGTAAATGTTGTATGCCTTTGTTGGTGAGCGACTAAGAATTGCGGAATGATGGAAGCTTGAAAAATGAAGGAAGCAACCAATGATTTGGCCAGCTCCCTACCCGGCCTTTGGGCCGGAGCTGTGGCTACACACTTTGTATAGGAGAGGAGGCTAACGGAACGTTATTTGCGATGGCTGGGAAACGGAGCTGTGTCCGCCCATGAAAGTACGAAAGCTGATTGGAAAAAGCAAGCCCGGTCCCAAGGTGTCCGCCCAGCGATTGCAAATAACAGGTTAGTGGCACGTGCGTTTTAGTCACGAATTGTTGCATGTTCAACGGTAATAACTTTTTCATTCTCAAACTTTATGATAAGGCTATGAAACAAAAAGCCGAGGCCACCGCCGCCCATTCCCATGTCATAAATCCAAGTGTTGTTGCTGCCTCGTATCGGTTCGCCTAGTAATTGTTTTACTTGATTGGAGTCTTTGCTAGTTAGCATATTGCTGCTGATAATGTCATCGGCCATTTCAAAACGTCCTTCTCTGTCTGTTAGCCATTGTGATTTGTCAAAGTCTCGTTTTGGGGAATAAGTGATACCAAACAAGAAAAGCATGATTATTCCTAAATAAATAATTGGCGTTACAATAAGGGTGGCTGACCAAGTTGCAATTTTTCGTGTTCTGTCGACTTTTATATGCTTTTTTAGGAACCAACTCCAGAAGAAAAAAATCGGAACTGCGATTATTATTAGAATAAGGTAAACTTCGATGCTAAGTCCGAGTATAATAGGTATTTCAATAAGGGTACGAGCCATAGGTTTTGTCACTATGAAGTTAGGGTTGAAGTAGACGCATTGCCGCTAACGAACAGGGCTTTGCGTTGTGGTGGGAATTAGGGCTCGTATGCCCAGGCCATGTACTAAAAGCTGGATTGAAATATAAATGTACAGCCTTTGTTTTTCAGCCCACCATAACGCAAAACCCAATGTTAGCCGCCGTGTCTGGTTAGTAAGTGTTCGGTTAAAGCGATTTTACATTTTAAATTATTTTCGATAATCTCTCCTTTAACGCTATAATGGCAGCAATCCACTCTTCATCGTCCTCCCACATTTCTTTCAATTCAGATTCTTTCTCAATGTCGCTAATTGATGCTAATGCTAGTTCTTTTAAATCACGAGGCATAACCTGTTGTTTGAGATTTTCAATTGCAGGTTCTAAGTTATGAGAGACTTGCTCATAGTCATTAACATAAAATTTGTCAGTCGATTTAATTCCATTTATTATACAAATTACTTCTGCTGCAGCAATAGCATTCTCATTTAAAAGTGTATATCGTTCCCCAGCCATGGATGCTAATAATGTCTCTCTAATGAAATCATAGGTTGGATTTTCAAGTAAGTCAATAATCCAATCTCCTGCAGAATCGTTTCCAAAGCTATTAACAGACCATGTTCCCATTTATTATTATTTTAGTTTGATAACAATTTATTAAGTTGACTATTGAGTGTCAATGTTGTCGAAGCGTTTCCTTTCTGATGCAAACTTGTCTGACCGAGTCTGTCGTGTTCTTTTAAAGACCTCAGCGATTGTCCAACCCTTGAAATGGGACCCGCCTGCGAAAAGGATAGTGTCCAAGAACTGCATGGTCTGCGTTAGGCAGTCGGTCAAGTCTTAAATGCTATAATGCGTTTTGTCAAACCTGCATGTGTCAAACCGTAAACGTTTTGAAGACATGGCGGCTAACACGTAAATATATGATACTATTTCAAAAAACGCCTAATGAAACATTATTGATTTTCAATGTTATAGCGTTATACATTTTGTATTGTTATTAGTGCAATACACCCGGTTATACATGTTGTATTGTTGGCCATAGGTTCAATTTTTTTAACCGTTTGTAGTTGCTAATCAACATGAGCATCTCTCACTTCCTCCTCACCGTTATAATATCCACCTGTGGCGTGAAGTACTGGTTCTCTTCGGGGCGGCGGTATATTTTTTGTACCACCTCCATGCCTTTGGTTACCTGTCCAAATACGGCATAGCCCTGGCCATCGCCGTTGTTTTCGCCACCAAAGTCGAAGCCCGGTTGGTCGCCGATGCAAATAAAGAATTCGGTGTTGGCGGTGCCGGTATCTTGCCGGGCCAGCGAGATGGCCCCGTTGATATGCCGCAGCCCGGTTTGCTGTGTGTTTTCATGCGGTATGCCCTGCAGGTATTCCCGTTTGTTGCCCGTGCCCCACAGGCCGCCTTGTATCAGTTCGGCAGGGGCGCTGCCCATGGGTTGGTTATCCTCGCTGAGGATGCGGTAAAAACTGCTGCGTTGGTAAAACCCGGAATCGACAAACCGTAAAAATGCCGCTACGCTTTGCGGCGCTTTGTCGGGGTACAGTTTGGCTTCAATATCGCCGTATTGCGTTTCAATCACAATGATGGGGTGGCCGTCTTTTTCATCCCCTGCAGAGGGGCCGCATTGGGCCCACAGCAAACTCATACAAACCAAAACAATCCATTGTTTCATACATGCAATGTACAGCAGGATGTATTGCATTAGAAGATGGCTAATGGAGGGAATTTATTCAATAAACTGTAGTGCTACTGTTAACGCCAAGAACAGCCGTTTTTTTGAATGCTTCACTAAACTAAGTGGTTCTGATAGCGGCATTGTCACTTTCTTTTTCTTGAAAAAAAGAAAGTAACCAAAGAATCCCGATAACTATCGGGATCAAGGCAAACCCGAAGCCTCCGACCTCCCGATAGCTATCGGGATTGCCCAGCCAACGCCTCCCTCTGTGTTATTTGTCTAGAATTACTTACTGGATTTAATGCTTGTCCGCCTGGTTTTTTAATTACAAGCATCACACTAGTTAATAAAAAACATTATGAATCGCTCCGGCATTGGCTGCAAAAGCCAATCAACTATCTTGCCCCTTCCCGAATTTAAAATTGCCCATACATGAAAAAACTGATGATGTTGCTGGCACTGGCAACAGGCATAGGACAAGCCATCGCCCAGCAAAGCAGGGTGGCTATTATTCCTCAACCCGTTTCGGTAAAAGAGAATCCCGGTAGCTACCTGTTGCCCAGGCAAATTGTGGTAGATGCACCCAACATGGCGTCGCTGCAATACACCCAAAAATGGTTGCAGCACAAACTCACCACCGCTACAGGTTACACCATGTTGTTTACACAAGGTAAACCTGCTACCGCCAGCATTGTGCTGCAGCAGTTGCAGCCGGCCAATGCTACGTTGGGCAAAGAAGGCTATGAGCTGGAAGTCAACCAAAAACAAATCATCATCAAAGCCAACGAGGCCGCCGGTTTTTACTATGGCGTACAAAGTTTGGTGCAGTTGTTTCCCAAAGAAATTGAAGCGAAGCAGGTGCAGAAAAATGTACAGTGGACCGCACCCTGCGCCAACATTACAGACTATCCCC
>JADLHL010000306.1 GCA_020848815.1 Chitinophagaceae bacterium
CCACGGGCATCGTACACATAGCGCCAAATGCGGTACATGTTGCTGCCGGCTTGTACACTCGTTTGCTGGTTGATGCGGCCTGCAGCATCGTATTCAAACAAGAGGTCGGGTAATATTTTGCCGGCTTTTTTATTGGGCCGTGCAATGTCGGTAAGCTGTTGTTGCTCGTTGTAATAGTAAAACCAGGTTTCTATTTTCCGGTTGCCTTTCCACCATTGTTCTTCACCGGGTTTGCCGGTAGTTTCATCGGCTATAAAAATTACTTTGGTAGTGTCGGTGTTGTTTTTAATACGCAGCATGGTTGCCGGCATGCCTTTACTGTCGTAGCTGTACATATGTGTTTCGGTAACGCTGAACTGTTGCAACGAATCGCTGCTCATGATGCTGAGTGATTGTAACTGACCGGCAGCATTGTATAAATAATTTGTTTCGCTGCGGAGTGAACCCGATTCATCTACCGTTTTGATGAGCCTGTTGGTCGCATCATAATAACTGGTGAGTATCGAGCTGTTGGTATAGTCCGATTTGGACGTGGTGGTAAGTGTTTGCTGTGCAGCATTTACTTGCTGATACAATACAAAGTTGGCAGAGGGGCTGCCATCAGCATCAAAGCTGCTGGCCGTAATTTGGCGAACGTTGTGCTGCTTCAGCTGTGCAAACTGCGCCGATGTTTTGGCTACCTGCAATACATCTTGATAATAAAACTGTGCCCCTGCTTGTGTAGCCAGTATGGTACCCAGCAGCAGCAGGCTTTTCCTAATCCACATGTGTTTCATTGTTTCGCCAAAATTAGCGGGCTTGAGCCGCAGTAGCAGTGTTAATTAATCCACCGTGGCTGTGCAGCCTTTTGTAGTATTTTACGGCGTTCAAAACAACCACCGTGTCTCACGCCAAACTACGCAAAGAAACCGACTGCCTCAATTGTGGTGCCGAGTTGCAAGGCCGCTTTTGCCATATTTGTGGCCAGCAAAATCTCGAAACCAACGAAACTTTTTTCGGCCTGGTTACGCATTTCGTATACGACATTACTCACTTTGATGGCAAGTTTTTCAGCACCCTGAAATACCTGCTGCTGAAGCCGGGCTTTTTATCCCTGGAATTTCAGCGGGGCAGAAGGGCCAGCTACCTCGATCCCATTAAAATGTATGTCTTTACCTCGGCGGTATTTTTCTTCATTTTCTTTAGCCTCGACAGAGAAGATGATTTGATAAAATGGGATAATACTACGGCACCAGCTTACCGGCAATCATTAATAGCCAGACTAGCAACTGCTACCGATAGTAGCCAGCGGAGCATACTGGCTGATTCTGTACGAACAACGGATACCGCCATTGTTTTTCTGGAAGACATGCAAGTGATTGAGAAGGATCCAACATTGCCAGATAGTGTTCGGCAGGGCATTTTAAAAAGCATGCAGCAAAACGGGTTTTCATCTCAAATGTTTGGTTGGAATGGCTTGCCCAATAATGTTGCTGCATACGATTCCATTCAGGCTACGTTGCCCAAACAACAGCAAGATGGTTGGTTCAGGCAGTTTGCGGCACACAAAGTCATTCAACTCAATGCCAAATTCATGTACAACAAAAAGGCAGTCATCAAATCGGTGAGTGATAAATTTCTGCATTCGCTACCGAAAATGATGTTTGTGTCTTTGCCCTTTATCGCTTTGTTTATCTCATTGCTCTACATCCGCCAGCGGCGCACCCATTATGTACACCATGGCATTTTGGTGATACATCTGTACGTGGCCATGTACATACTTATTTTGCTCTACCTGCTGCTGCCTTACCTGGCCAACCTTGCTCATGTAATGAGTGTTGGTGTCTTCCTTATGTTTTTGGTGTTTGTGTACATGTTGTATTACAACTACAAAAGTTTACGGGTTTTCTTCGGGCAGTCACGGGGCAAAACATTGTTTAAGTTTTGTATACTACTCATACTCACTATTCTGCTATTCGCAATATTGAGTACCATATTTGTTATCAATTCTCTACTTCAAGCATAACTGATTATAGCATGACTACCGGCGAACGATTTGAACGACTCTTGCACATCATGGACGAACTACGGGAGCAATGCCCTTGGGATAAAAAGCAAACCATTGAAACCCTGCGGCCACTCACCATTGAAGAAATGTATGAACTGGCCGATGCTGTGGTGGAGCAAGACTGGAAAGGCATTCGGGAAGAAATTGGCGACCTGTTGCTACACATGGCTTTTTATGCCCGCATTGGCCGGGAGGAGCAGCAGTTTACTATGGATGAAGTGATTGATCAGATTTGCGAAAAGCTCATCAGCCGTCATCCGCATATTTATGGAGATGTACAAGTGGCCGATGAAGAAGAGGTAAAAGCCAATTGGGAAAAATTGAAATTGAAAGAAGGTAAAACTTCTGTGCTGGCGGGTGTGCCCAATGGATTGCCTGCCATGGTAAAAGCATGGCGTATGCAAGAGAAAGCCCGCAAGATTGGCTTTGAGTGGGAGCACAAAGCCGATGTGTGGAAAAAAGTAGAAGAAGAAACCGCTGAGCTGAAAGAGGCAGAAACACTGGGGGTGCAGGAAAAAGTGGAAGAAGAATTTGGCGACCTGCTGTTTAGTCTGGTAAATTATGCAAGGTTTTTGCAGGTAGATCCGGAACTGGCACTGGAGCGTACCAACCGCAAATTCAAATCACGTTTTATGCAAATGGAAGTACTCGCCAAGGATAGAAATCTGTCATTGGAAAACATGAGTTTGCAGGAAATGGATGCCCTGTGGAATGAAATCAAAAAGCAGTAACCCTACACCTTGAAAAACAGACTTCAAACCGTATTCCCGTATGTACTTGTATTGCTGGCGGCCTGCTGGCTTTACTCGTTGTCTGTTATCATCGACCGGTATTGGTTGAAGTATGCCAGCTACGAATCGCTGACAGAAAACTTTCAGGAAAAGCTAAAAGACAAGGAGAAATCTTTTTTTGATTTTGTAAATGAAGAGCAACAATTGCTCCAGCAAATCAGCAGTGGAAAATATGCGCTTTCGCAAACAAGTGTAATTGAAGAGCAGCCATTTTATTTGTTTATGTACCGGAGCAATCAATTAGATGCCCGGCCGTTTTACTGGAGTACCAATCAGGTAGAACCACCGCAATGGGTGCCGCAGGTAGCAGAAACCGGCAAGTTGCTGCGCTATGGCAACGGATATTACGAAGTGCTGCGCAAAAGAGTACAACTGGGCAATGAAGATATTGAAATCATCGGGCTCATTTTATTGTACCGCGAATACTTTATCGACAATGCTCGTTTGCACAAAGGCTTTCCGGGTTTTAAACCCATGGATGGTCGCTTGTTGTTTAGCACCACACCTACCAATTATGTAATTGAGAATGTAAAGAATGAAGCACTGTTTTATTTACAACCAGCCCTCAATGAACCGTTGAAATATTTTTCGGTTGCCACGTTGTTGGTGCAGTTGCTTACTATGGCCATCCTCATTATGATGGTGAGTCGAATTGCATCTGCCATCATTCAAAAAGGCTTTGCGCTGTGGGGCTTTTTATTTTTTGTGAGTTGTTTTGTGGGCTTGTGGTTTAGCATCCGGTTTGCAGGGGTGCCTATCAATCTTGATCAGTTTTCGTGGCTCGAAAAAAGTGAAACACTGTCGCTTCCGCCTGCTGGTCTGCTCGATTTGTTGCAGAACTCCTTGTTCGTTTTTTGGCTGGGTGTTTTTCTCACGTTGCAATCACAAAAAGTGGGGCAGTTGCTCACCGGGTTGAATTACAAACTGAAAGCACTCATTGCAGTAATATTGGTAGCAGCAACAATTGCCATTCATTTTGCTGTGGTAGAAAAACTATGCTCATTGTATTTGAGCAGTGCGGTTGCGTTTGATTTCAACAACTTCTTCAGCCTCGATTATACCACAGTGCTGGCGTTTCTGGTGTTGTTTCTGATGTTGTTGGCACACCTCATGCTGGCCCGTTTTTTTGCACGTTCCTTACTCTTTATTACAGCGGGCAATATTCGTTTTGTATTGTTGGCGTTGCTTGCAGGCGGCTTGCTCACTTTATCGGTAGGTTGGTTTTTACAGTTTAAAATCCAACTGTTGTTTTCCATGCTGTGGCTTATTGTGTTTGCATGGTTTATTTGCCGCTATCCAAAGCCTGCTTTTCCCCTGTCTACGGTGCGTGTCGTTTCATGGTTGTTTATTTATTCATTATCGGTAGGTGGATTGCTGAGCAATTTATCGGCAGAGCGGTTGCGCAACCGGTTGGGCGATATTGGTAAAACTTTGCTCATGCAAAACGACGAAACGAGTGACTATCTGGTCCGTTTTGCATCGGGTGGTATTCGGCGTCTCGATTGGAATGCAATCATTGAACAGTGTAAAGATTCCGCTAGTAGTGCCAGCATCCGCGATTCGTTGACGAAGAAATATTTCAGCGGGTATCTTCAAAAATTTGATACCCGTTTTTACTTTTTTGATGCGGGGCGGCAGCCGGTAAATAACCCCGGCGAGGAATCGTACGAGTCGTTGCTTACATTGTTTCAAAACAACAAGAAAGAAGAAGGCTATCCATGGGTAGCTTCTTTTGAAGAAGCATTCGACAGGTTTGGTTACATCATGACGTTTGAAGTAACCTCGGCCAACAGTACCGAAAATACCGGGCATGTATTTGTGGTAACCCGTTCGGAAGTGATGCGCAACGCTATGCTGGCACCAGAACTCTTTCGGCAGATACAAGATTTCGCAGTGGATTTGCCGCCAGGCTTCAGTTATGCATGGTACAAAAACAACCAGCTGATTGATCAATATCGCAATTACCCTTTCCCGTCTGTATTGCCTGCAAAGGGGCCGCAGCAGCAATCGGTTTGGTTGCAGGAAAAAACAGATGCCTACGAAACATGGATGAATGCAGGCACCAATTCAATACTTGCAGTGGCCGGTCAGCGCAATGTATGGATTGGTTTGGTATCGCTGGTGGCGTACATGTTTGGTGCTTTTCTTGTTCTCTTTATTTTGCTACGGGCTGTAGGTGGTTTTTTGCAAAACAAAGTGTTTTTTGTACAGGTGTTCCGGCCGGTTGTTCTCACTATACAGGCGCAAATCCGCTTAACAATAATTGCCATACTGGGTTTATCATTCATCATTGTGGCCTATATCACCATTAGTTTTTTCATTAACCAGTATACCAAAACAAACGAAGAACGATTGGCCAAAAGCGCTGCGTCTGTGTCGGCAGAGTTGGCACAGCAATTGCCCGGCGATGTGCTGAATTATGATCCTGCAGGTCAGCAAAACGTGGTGGCCGCACCGCTGCAGCAAATCAGTGAAAACCTTGATGTAGACGTGAGTTTGTACAATGCGTCCGGAGTGCTCATTGCCAGTACACAAAATGTATTGTTTGTAAAAGAGGTCATTAGTGAACGGATGAATCCAAGTGTGTATTACCAGCTTACCCGTGGGCAAGTGCACCGGCATTTGGAAAATGAAACCATTGGTAATCTTGAGTATAGCAGTATTTATCAACCGGTACGTAATTCGTTTGGTGGGTTGATGGGCTATTTGCAAATACCATATTTCGCTACGCAAAATGAATTGAAACAAGAGATATCCAACTTCGTTGTTATCCTCATCAACATCATTGCATTTGTGTTTTTAATATCCGGCGGTTTGGCCTTGCTGATTAGTGGTAGCATCACCCGTTCGTTTGCCATTATTGCCGACAGAATGAATCAGATCAGGCTCTCAGAAAAAAACGAACGCATTGAATGGAGTGGTAAAAATGAAATTGGTACGCTGGTAGAGCAATACAATAAAATGGTAGATCAGCTGGAGTCGAGTGCTGCACGGTTGGCGCAAAATGAACGTGAACTGGCCTGGCGGGAAATGGCCCGGCAGGTGGCTCATGAAATTAAAAACCCGCTGACGCCAATGAAGCTGAGCCTGCAGTTTTTGCAAAAAGCCATCAAAGAGAAAAGTGCCGATGTACCGCAAATTTCAGAACGGGTAGCTACTAACCTGGTGAGCCAGATTGATCATCTTGCGAAAATTGCCTTCGAGTTTTCGCAGTTTGCCAATATTGGGCAGGTAAAAGCCACCGAGTTCGATTTGCATGCCGTGCTGAAAGATCTGGTGATGCTTTACGAAACTCAAGACAATCTTTCTATATCGTGGGAGCCTATTGAATTGCCTGTGGTCATAAATGCCGACAAAACACAAATGAACCGCTTGTTTACCAACTTGCTGCAAAATGCATCTGAGTCTGCCGGCGGCAATTATTCAGTGCATGTATGTATTACCGAATCACTTCGTGGTGATAAAATATTGCTGGAAGTAGCAGATAACGGTCCGGGTATTGCTGCAGAGGTTCAGGCACGTATTTTCATGCCCAACTTTACTACCAAAAGTAGTGGTACGGGTTTGGGACTGGCCATTTGCAAAGCCATTGTAGAAAAGGCTGGCGGCAATATTTGGTTCAAAACCAAATACCAAACCGATGGCACTGGCACTGCGTTTTATGTTGAACTGCCTTTAGCTGGCTAATGCTTTGGCTGCTTTATTTTGTTGCAAAAAATCTTCAAATGCTTGCAGGGAGAAGCTGCTAAGATTGTGCTGTTTGCGCAACATTCCTTTTTGCGCAGCCAATACGCCATACCGTGTGTCTGCAAAGCCTTCTACAGCATGTGCATCTGGGTTGATGGATATAAGGATGCCTTTGTTGACAGCCGCAGGAATCCAGCGCCAATCAATATCCAGCCGGCGGGGGTGGGCGTTCAGTTCGATGCACACATGGTGTTTGGCACAGGCTTCTATGATGGCATCGTAGTTCACAGGATAGCCTGCCCGGCTGAGCAACAATCGGCCCGTCATGTGGCCGAGAATGGTAACAGCAGGATGCGCAATAGCTGTCAGCAATCGTTGCATGGCCTTCTCTTCGGTCATCTTCAGGTTGCTGTGCACAGAAGCAATCACCAAATCAAAACTGCTCAATACAGCGTCGCTGTAATCAAGAGACCCATCATTGAGAATGTCGCATTCGATGCTCTTGAATATTTTGAAAGGGGCCAGTTGCTTGTTCAGTAAATCGATTTCTGCGTGTTGCTGCAGAATGCGTTCTTCATTCAAACCATTGGCATAGCCGGCCGATTTGCTGTGGTCGCTGATAACGAGGTATTCGAGGCCCTTTCCGCTGGCTGCTTCAGCCATCTCCCGAATGCTGTTGCTGCCATCGCTCCACACACTGTGTGAGTGAATGATGCCTTTGATGTCTTGCGGTTGTATGAGGTCTACACTACCGATTAGTGCTGCAGTATTTAATACATCTTGTGGTAAATCACGAAAAGCTGGTATTACAAATGCTTGTTGAGCGGCGGTAAATAACGCTTCTTCTGTGGCATAGTTGGTGGAGGTGAGTGATGCAAGAATGCTGTTGCAAAATACATCAGGACCTGTAGTAGTAAATAACGTATGGCCCCATGTGTCGGCAGTAGTAGTATGAATAAACAGTTGTGGTCCGTTGCTGATTTGATAATATAATCCGTTGGGCAGCTCTTCTGTAAAGGTTAATGCATCGAGTGGTTGTAATAGTTGCATCACATCTGCTGCATCAGCTGTGGTGAGCAGGTCAATGCTGTCTACCGTTTCCATTTGCCTGCGCAAATTTCCTGTGATAACCGTGTTGTGTGTTGGCAACTGTGTTTGTAGCAATTGCAAAAACTGCTGCGCTATTTCTTCTGCTTGCTGATACAAAAACCAGCCTTGTTGATTGAGGTAAAAGCGAATAGCATCAGCAACATTGTTTTGTGTTTTTTCGCCAAAGCCTTTGTACAGCGTCAATCTGTTTTCGTTGCAGGCATACTCCAATTCTCCAATTGTTTCAATGCCCATTTCTTTCCAAACAGTATTAATTTTTTTCGGCCCCAGACCTTTGATGTTGAGCATTTCAATAACGCCTGCTGGTGTTTTGGCTATGTATTCATTGAGTATACTTAGAGATCCAGTTTGTAACAACTCAGCAATTTTTTGCGCAGTAGCAGCACCTATTCCTTTTTGTGCGGCTATGCTGGCTGCGTCCATATCAGCAAGTTGCATGGGTAGCTTTTCTATCTGAAAAGCCGCATTGGCGTAGGTTTTCGTTTTAAAACTATTCTCGCCGTGTATGTCCATTATTTTGGCCAGCAGTGCAAATGCGTCGGCTATCTGATAATTATCCATGGCGTAAAGATGAAGAATGATGATGGATAGCAAATAAAAAAAGTCCTGCAGTTGCTGCAGGACTTTGTACGTACAATAACGTAGAAGAATTACTTCTTAGCGGCCTTCTTAGGAGCGGCTTTCTTAGCAGCTTTTTTAGGAGCAGCTTTCTTAGCAGCTTTCTTAGGAGCAGCAGCTTTTTTAGCAGCAGCCTTCTTAGGAGCGGCAGCTTTTTTAGGAGCAGCTTTCTTAGCAGCTTTTTTAGGAGCAGCTTTTTTAGCGGCAGCCTTTTTAGGAGCAGCTTTCTTTACGGCTTTCTTTACGGCTTTCTTTACAGCAGCTTTTTTAGGAGCGGCTTTCTTTACAGCTTTCTTAGCTGCAGCTTTTTTAGCAGTTGCCATGTTTTTCAATTTAATGGTTAGTAAATAATGCTTAGTAAAAATAACGACATTTTTTTTTCTCCAAATGTTTTTATTCACTCGATATCCACTAAATAAAAAAGATGGTGCATAACACCATCTTTTTTATATGAAAAACTTATTGAGTAAAATGATAATCTTACGCAGTAAGCACTGAAATGAAAGTTCTGTTTTCTTTTCCTTTCTTAAATTCTACGATACCATCTGCAACTGCATAAATGGTAAAGTCTTTACCAACGCTTACGTTTTTACCAGGATGGTAAACAGTGCCACGTTGACGAACAATGATGTTGCCAGAGATTGCAGGCTGACCACCATATATTTTTACACCGAGGCGTTTGCTTTGTGAGTCGCGGCCGTTTTTTACTGAGCCTTCCCCTTTCTTATGTGCCATATCAGGTTGTGTTTTTAAAGTTGATACAAAAAAAGATTGCCTGCAATTAAGCAATGCTTTCAATTTTAATTTGAGTGTAATGAGTACGGTGACCGTGCTTTTTGCGGAAGCCCTTTCTCCGTTTCATCTTAAAGGCAATCACTTTGTCACCTTGTACCAAAGCGTTTACAATTTCAGCTTTCACAGTTGATTTAACTGATGCACCAGCTTCAATTGTTCCATCGCGGTCTACCAGCAATACTTCACTCAGCTCCACCTTGTCTCCGGCGTTTCCTTCCAGATGGGGAACGTACAGGTTTTGACCTTCCTGCACCTTAAATTGCTGACCGGCTATTTTTACAACTGCGAACATAATCACTCAAAATTTAGGGACGCAAAAGTAGGGTTTTTGCTTACAACTACAACAAAAATTTTATAAAAAACCCAGAAATTCTACCTGCTATGTGCCGTAATTTGCCCGGATTATTACTTCCAAGCGGGTAGTAGAGCTAGCGTTGCCGCAAATGTAACGCCGCTGTAGCACCCAAAAATGAGCATACATGAACCTGAAGTCGCTGCTTGCCCGGCCCTTTGCTGGCTATATTAATAAACAAATTGCCCGTTCCCGAGAAAATGCCGTAGCCGATCAGGAACGGATTTTGAAGGAACTGCTGGCCGTGCTACGCAATACCGAATTTGGCAAGGAGCACCACGCTGCAGACATTGCACAAATACAGGAGTTTCGCCAGTCCATACCTATTCGTGATTATGAGGCACTCAAGCCTTACATCCAACGCATTAAAGACGGCAAACACAATATTCTTTGGAAAGGCCGACCCATTTATTTTGCCAAAACGAGTGGCACCACCAGCGGCACCAAGTACATTCCCATCACCAAAGATTCTATTCCCAACCACATAAATACCGCTCGAAATGCACTCTTGAGCTACATGTCCGAAACCGGCAATTATGCATTTGCCGGCGGCAAAATGATTTTTTTGAGCGGCAGCCCCGTGTTGGAAAGGGTGGGCGATGTGCCAACCGGCCGCTTAAGTGGCATTGTAAACCACCATGTACCTAAGTACCTGCGTACCAACCAACTGCCCAGCTACGAAACTAATTGCATTGAAGACTGGGAAACCAAACTCGATAAAATAGTAGCGGAAACCATACTGCAAAACATGACCCTCATTAGCGGAATACCACCGTGGATGCAGATGTACTTCGACAGGTTGATTGAAAAAAGTGGCAAACCAGTTGGCGAATTGTTTCCGAACCTGAGCGTATTGGTGCAGGGTGGTGTAAATTTTGAACCTTACAAGTCTAAACTCTTTGCCTCTGTAGGTCGCCCTGTTGATACTATCGAACTTTTTCCGGCAAGTGAAGGTTTTTTTGCTTATCAGGATAGCCAGCAGCACGAAGGCCTGTTGCTTAATACCAATAGTGGCACCTATTTTGAATTTGTGCCCGCTGCAGAAATATTCAACGAGCATCCTACCCGTTTATCCTTGTCGGAAGTGAAGCTGGGAGAGCAGTATGCCCTCATCATCAACAGCAACGCAGGTTTGTGGAGCTACAACATTGGCGATACCATTCGTTTTGTGTCGCTCAATCCATACCGCATTGTAGTTACGGGCCGTACCAAACATTTTATCAGTGCCTTTGGCGAACACGTAATAGGCGAAGAAGTAGAAGCTGCAATGCTGCAAGCCTGCCAGCGGCACAATGCCAGTGTGGTGGAGTTTACCGTGGCGCCGTACATTGCTACCGGCGAAGGCAAAAGCTACCACGAATGGTTTGTAGAGTTTGAAAAACACCCCGACAACAAGGCCGCATTTGTGCAGGATTTGGACAATGCCCTCCGGCAAAAAAACGTTTACTATGACGACCTGATTGCAGGCAATATTTTGCAACCCCTCCAATTGCAACAACTGCAACCACAGGGTTTTGTACAATACATGAAATCAATAGGAAAGCTTGGCGGACAAAACAAAGTGCCCCGGTTGAGCAACGACCGGAAACTGGCCGATGGGCTGATGACTTTTGTACAATAATTTTACCAGACAAGGGCAATGCGTTTGCCCGAATTGAATACAACAAACAACATGACTGACAGTACTCAAAAAAGGATTGCAATTTTCGGTTCAACCGGCTCCATTGGCACACAGGCACTGGATGTAATCAAAGCAAATCCGGATAAATTTTCTGCAGAAATACTAACGGCACAAACCAATGCCGAACTGCTCATAGCACAAGCAAAAGCATTTGACCCAAATGTGGTGGTGATTGGTGATGATACCAAATATGCCATGGTGAAAGAAGCGCTGGCCGATACACAGGTGAAGGTATTTGCCGGTGAGCAGGCTTTGGTAGAAGCCGCCGCAATGGATTGCTACGATATGATGCTGGCCAGCATTGTTGGTTACGCAGGGCTGAAGCCAACATTAAAAGCGGTGGAAATGGGCAAAGCCATTGGCCTGGCCAACAAAGAAACCCTGGTGGTGGCCGGAGACATTGTGATGCAAAAAGCTGCGCAAAACAAAACACCCATTTTACCGGTAGATAGCGAACATTCGGCTATTTTTCAATGCCTGGTGGGCGAAATGCGCAATCCTATTGAACGCATTATTCTTACGGCCAGCGGTGGTCCGTTCAGGGGAAAGAAGCCCAACTTTTTGGTGAATGTAAAACGTGACCATGCACTGCAACACCCCAACTGGAGCATGGGAGCTAAAATTACCATCGACAGCGCAACCCTTATGAACAAAGGGCTGGAGATGATTGAAGCCAAGTGGCTTTTTGGATTGAAACCATCGCAGATAGAAGTCGTGATTCATCCGCAAAGCATCATACACAGCATGGTGCAGTTTGAAGATGGCAGCATGAAAGCACAAATGGGCCTGCCCGATATGAAGCTGCCCATTCAATACGCCATGGCCTTTCCTGAAAGAATTAAAAATGATTTCCCAAGACTTGATTTTAAGCGTTGTGAGCAGCTCACTTTTGAAGAGCCTGACCTGCGTACCTTCCGCAATCTGGCGCTGGCTATAGAAGCCCTGCAAAAGGGCGGCAACCTGCCCTGCATTATGAATGCAGCCAATGAAATAGCCGTGTGGGCGTTTCTCCGCAATCGTATCGGCTTTTTGGACATGATGGCGGTGGTGGAGCAAGCCATGCAAAAAGTAAGCTTCATAGAGAAACCAACCCTGGACGATTATTACGAATCGGATGCCGCTGCCAGAGAGTTTGCTGCATCACTCATTCATTTGTAAAACCATCCCGGCCAATTTCTGTTTTCCTTATGGTGAAATATGTATTTGTTTGCACCTTAAAAGAGCACTGTATCCTTTTTCCATTTTATTAAGATCATCATTACATGAGTTTACTGGCTATATCGTGGGACGTGGTAGGCGTAAAAGTGGGGCAACTATTGTTGTCGCTTTCCATACTGGTTATCCTGCACGAATTCGGGCATTACATTACTGCCCGTTGGTTTGGCTGCCGGGTCGAACGTTTCTTTCTGTTTTTCGATCCGTGGTTTTCTTTATTTAAAAAGAAAGTAGGCGACACCGTGTACGGTATTGGCTGGCTGCCCTTGGGCGGCTATGTAAAAATATCGGGCATGATAGATGAAAGCATGGATAAAGAGCAGCTTGCCCTGCCACCAGAGCCATGGGAGTTTCGCAGCAAACCCGCCTGGCAGCGACTTATCATTATGATTGGCGGTGTAACGGTCAACATATTGCTGGCGTTTATCATTTACGCCGGTATACTTATGGTATGGGGCGAAAAAAAGATAGTCAATGCTTCTTTGAAATACGGCATTGAAGTACAAGACAGCCTCATGCTGGAGCTTGGTTTTAAAGATGGCGATAAGGTTGTAGCACTCGATGGCAAGCCAGTAGAAAATTACTATGATGTAATACCTACACTCATTCTAAGCAGCACGGCCACCATAGAACGGAATGGCCAACAGCAAACGCTGACCATGCCCCGCAACCTCATTGGTAAACTGGTGGAAAAGAAGCGAAGAGATGTGCCACTCATCGGCATTCGTTATCCTATGATGATTGGCGCTGATACTGGTGTTTCTGCCCGTTATGGCTGGAAGCGTTTCGACAAAGTGATTGCCATAAACGGAAAACCAACAGCCTTTTTTACAGATGCGGTTGCCGTGATGGAGCAGCATAAAAACAAGCAGGTGAATTTTACTTTACTGCGCAATGCCGATACCCTGCAAAGCACTGTACAGTTGGATAGCACCGGTTATGTAGCTGATTTGCGCATCATTGGCAAACCAGAGTCGTTGGAGGAAGCAGGTGTTGTTGATTATGAAGTCATCAAATATGGTTTTTTTGCTGCTATACCTGCGGGTATTCGTATGGCGGGTGATAAACTCAGCTGGTATATCGATCAATTTAAAATGATACTGAGTCCCGAAACGGAGGCCTACAAAGGCGTTGGTGGCTTTAAAGCTATGGGCAATGTTTTTCCCGGCAGCTGGGATTGGGAATCGTTCTGGACCATCACCGCTTTCTTTAGTATCGTGCTGGCATTTATGAACCTGCTACCCATACCTGCACTCGATGGTGGCCATGTATTATTTACTTTGGTAGAAATGATTACAGGTCGCAAACCCAACCAGAAGTTTTTGGAGTATGCGCAGGTGGTAGGCATGGTACTGCTGCTGGGGCTGATGCTCTATGCCAACGGCAACGACTGGCTGGGCTGGGG
>JADLHL010000307.1 GCA_020848815.1 Chitinophagaceae bacterium
AATGCATCTTGCAACTTGGTATAGGCATTGGCCCAACTCGAGCCATTGTTGGCTCCCGTTGCATTGGCATTTACAAAAATAAACGGACCAGTGGGGCAACAGGCCAATTCATCTATTATGCCATTACAATTGTTGTCTTTGCCATCGCAGAGCTCCGGCGCATTAGGATAAATTTTATTGTCGTTATCGTTGCAATCATTGATAGAAAGCAATTCAAATTGGGTGAAATATCCAACAGGTGGCTTACAAGCCGTGATACGATTGCCGCCATGTCGGTCGCCATCCAAATCGGCATACCAGCCTTGTACTATGGTGGCCCGTGCATCAGTATCGTCGCAGTCTATCAATCCGCCGCCGCCGGGCAGAAAAATATAACCGGGAGGTTTATTGCAAGCATATACAAAATTGCCGGTGATAAGGCCATCACCATCTTTGTCTTCGTACCAAAGGCCGGGGAACACGGCAGGGTTGGTGTCGTTACAATCAAGTGTAATTTGTTTTAACTCTTTTGCAAGGACAAAACCAGAGGGCTTCAGGCATTGAATTGTTGGTGTTATTGAACCCGGGAAACCATCGCCATCTACATCGGGATACCATTGTTGATTTGGCTTTTGTAAAGAATCGTTGTCATTGCAATCTAGAAAATCTGGTGAAAACGCTATCTCACTAGATAATTTATAACCAAATGGTCTGGAACATGAAATTATTTGCTTAGCTATTGAAAGATCTGGGCAAAAACCATCATTGTCAAAGTCCGCAAACCACCAATTTACCTTATTTATTGTAGGGTCATTATCATTACAATCTGAAGCTTCAAATACGTCGGATTTGAGTTTATATCCATTAGGCCTGTTGCATTGAGTGATAGTAACATAATCTGTATATCCATCATTATCCAAATCCTTGTACCAAACAGTGTTTGGATTAATATCCTTCTTTGTATCGTCGCAATCAAAGTTATTCGTCACAAATCCAACATTACAACCAAGTAACCCTTGAGGCCCAACAACATTTGGATTGCCAAATCCATCACCGTCATTATCTTGATAACAAATCCCAGAAAATTGTCCAAAAGCAGAATCTACACCCAAAAGCAGAGGAATAAAAAATATGAAAATTGATTTCAATAAGTCTAAAATTGATTTGTATTTTTTTTTCATAATGGTCGAGATTTTTTGTTATTTCTGTCATCAAGTATTTGTGAAAAAGAAGTTCAAAAACCTGTTACACACAACTTTTATAATATCTCTAAACTGAATTCCAGATTTACTTCCCCCAATCCCTTCACCACGCACCTCTTCCTTCTACTCACCGCTATTTTCTCACCCGTCTGCAACTCCACCACTTTGGCTTCACCACCGGTTACCTGCTTGATGTAAGCTTTGTTGACCAAGTGGCTGCGGTGTATCCGCAAAAAATGGGTAGCAGGCAATTGCTCCTCTATCCGCTGCAGGGTAATGGCCAATACCAGCGCTATACTGGTATGACTGAAATAAATTCTGGAATAATTGCTTCGGGCTTCTACCCTTACTATATGAGCTGATTGAACTTGACCAAGCTCTGCTGCCAATTGTCTTTGCATGCGTGTGGGTGTGGGTGTGGTGAGCATTGTAAAATATTGGGGTAGTACATTAGCCGGGCTTATCGGAGCTGCGCTATACGCCATGCATAAAAAAACCATACAGCTACAATGGCCAGCAGGGCCAGTAGCAAAATGATTCGGGTGATAGTTTTTGATTGCATAGCGTTGGTACGCCAATACTATTTATTACATACGGGATGACACACTAAACCGGGTAGACAAATACAGGACATGTGCCAGACAAAAACAGGACAGCAGCGGGACAAAAGCGTGACATGCTTTGTTTATCAGCGTTTCCGCTTGCTTCTATTACAAAAAAACAAAAAACAAAATCGGTTTTCTAAGGCCGGCATTCCGCTTGGTTATATGTAGAATGATATAGAGTAAAATGTAATGAAAGATTCAAACACAATAGCTGCTCCGCATTTGGGCAAATAACATTTGCACTCGTTTTCTTATTTTGCCCATCACATGAAAACCAATCCGACAGTTGGCTTTGCCTGCTTATTCCTACTCTCACTTTTATTGATACATCCTAATGGCTTTAGTCAAAAGCTGGGGCTGGAACCCTATAAATGGGCTATAGAGCTGGATAAACATAGAATGGCTGAACCAAACAGCCTTAGAAGTATGACCCAGCAGTTATTGGAAATAGATAGCAGTAAGGCATTGCGTTTTTGGGACTCACTGGAAATTGCAGGCCAATCAAAAGGCTACTACTTCCGGACACGTTTTTGCATGACCAAAGTTGATTATCTCTTCAAAAGATTTGCCGGTATTAACATATTTAATGACCGACCAAATAAGCCACTGGCACCAATTAAAGCACAAATCCTTCCCTTGTATAGAGAGGCTATTGAAGCTGCGTATCATACAGAAGATGACCATATCATTGGATGGGCAAGCTTTTATTCTGCCAGGTTGATGCGCAGCTTGGGCGAAACGGGCTGGGCGGTGATGTACTCCAAAAATGGTGTAGATCTTTTTGAAAAAGAGAAATACGATGTAGAACCAACCGTGTATACCTGGCTATCGGAATTGCAATACGAAATCAAAGAGTACGATGAAAGCTTTGCCAATGCCCAAAAAGCTATTGTGGCATGGGCCAAAGCAAAAGACCCTGAATACAATGAAAAATGGCTACAGCAATATCATGTAAGGGCTTGGAATTCAATGGCGCTGAATTATTTTACACAAAAAAATATTGACTCGGCAATCACCAATTTTGAGCGGGCCTTACAAATAGCCCGACAGATAAATGATACCGTTTGGGAAGCTAAAGTACTGGGCAATATTGGCCGGGTACTGTACAATCAAAACCAGTTTGATTCGGCTTATCAATTATTTAAAAAAGACTACTACGAAAGCAAGGCAGCCGGCATGTACGACAATGCAGCGAGTGCCGCTGAATGGGCCGCAAAAGCCAACCTGGCCAAGGGAAATACAACCGCAGCTTTAGCCGAAGCAAGAAATGCCAAAGAGCTTTTAACCCTATGGCCCAACCGGCCTTTTTTGCGGGATACTTATTACAGTCTTGCCCAAATTTTCAGGGCGTCAAAAAACTATGACAGTGCTTTTTATTACAACGATTTGTATATCGCATTGAATGACTCACTGGAGAAAGAAGTAGCTACCAGCAGTCTGGAAATTTCGAAAGCTAAGATAAACGACGAGATAAGCCAGTTCAACATTCAAAAGCTGAAACGCCAAAAAGAGAGAGAGATTTTTTGGCGCAACATCATCATCGTTGCCATAATTGTAGTAGCCCTCATTGCGCTGCTAATAGTCAACCGACAGTTGCTGGCAGAAAAACTTCACAAGCAAAACGCAGAAAGAGATAAAACATTACTTGAACAGGAAGTAAAAGCCGCCATTAA
>JADLHL010000308.1 GCA_020848815.1 Chitinophagaceae bacterium
ACAAAGAAAAATTAAACGACAAATTTGGCAGCGCCAGTTCTTGGTGGGGTTCGGCGTTGTATTTAAATGCCGACCTGAGCGAATCATTTGGCCTTACTCTCCGCAGCGAATTGTTTGACGATAGCAAACAACTGAATGTATTCAGCAGCGCCGCAGAAGGCGGCAGCATTTTTGCCAACACACTCTCTGCCAACATCCGTTTGGGTGCACTCACCATTATTCCTGAAATCCGCATCGAAAACGCCAGCAAAGCCATTTTCATTGACGGTAAAAACAGTGGTAGCAAATCGGCTGCCAATGCTTTGATTGCCGCCGTATACGCATTCTAGACTAACAACAACCAACTGAAAAAGGCGACCTCAACTGAGGTTGCCTTTTTCTTTTTCCAACAGTTTTATATATTCTTTAGACAACATCAATAAAAGAAAGATTTTTTTAAAACAAATAACAACAAATAGCATTAGACATTACATTTGCTCTTACAATGAAATCAAACAACACATATAAGGCCGTTGCGATTGCTATCGCCAAGCCAGCCGCTCCCGGTGGTATGTGGGCTGTTTTAGAATTCCTGTTTCGCATATCGTTTGGTGGCATGTTTACCACTACAAGCACTACAACTACCACAACCCGTTAGGGTTGTACTTTTTCATATTACCCCCGTGGGCTTTCGCCGTTTGCTGCTATTGCAGCGTTCAACTTTTGTGTTCATTTCTCAGCTTTATCTACCATGCACGTTTTAAAATTTGGTGGCACTTCAGTGGCCAACAGTACCAATATCAAACTCATCACCGATATTTTTTTACAACACCCTGCTGCACAAAAAATTGTTGTGGTATCTGCCTTCTCCGACATCACAGATCAACTCATAGCCTGTGGTCAGTTGGCCGAAGCCGGCGATGAACGCTATGCAGAAGTCATTAAGGGTATAGAAAAAAGACACCTCGACACCACGAGAGAACTGCTGCCCGTGAGCAACCAAAGTGCTTGCCTGAGTGTGGTAAAACAATTGTGCAACGAACTCGAAACCATTTGCGAAGGGGTATTTTCTCTGCAGGAATTGTCTGCCCGTAGCAAAGACCGTATCGTCAGCTTTGGTGAGTTACTATCTTCCAAAATCCTCTCTGGTTATTTGCAGGCCATTGGCCATGCACATACCTGGCTCGATAGCCGCCAGCTCATTAAAACCGATAGCCAGTTTGGCAATGCAGCGGTGGTGTTCGCCATTACGAATGAAAACATCCGCCAGGCAATTGCACAATCGCAAGAAGCGTTGTTTGTAGCGCCGGGCTTTATTGCCAGCAACGAACACAACCTCACCACTACCCTCGGCCGTGGTGGATCCGACTATACTGCAGCTATTTATGCAGCAGCGTTACAAGCAGAAGCCCTCGAAATATGGACTGATGTAAGTGGCATGATGACCGCCGATCCTCGCTGGGTAAGCAATGCCAAACCATTGCCTGCCATCTCCTATCAGGAAGCGATGGAACTCTCCCACTTTGGTGCCAAAGTAATTTACCCGCCGACCATTCAACCCGCCATGCAATTGAAGATTCCGGTGTGGATTAAAAACTCCTTTGCAGCACAAGATCATGGCACCGTAATACAACACGAAACCAACAGCGACGATGGTTTCATCCGTGGCATTTCCAGCATCAGCAATATCAGCCTCATCAGCCTCGAAGGCAGCGGCATGATTGGTATTCCCGGCTTTTCGAAGCGATTGTTTGAAGCATTGGCCAACGAAAAAATCAATGTCATTTTGATTACACAAGGTTCTTCGGAACATTCCATTTGCGTGGGCATACATGCAGCAGATATACAACGGGCCAGTACTGCTGTGAATGCTGCTTTTGAAATAGAAATAGCCGGTAAAAAAGTAGAACCCGTTGCCGTTGAAAACGACCTATCGATTGTAGCACTGGTAGGCGATCAAATGAAAAGCCACCCCGGCATCAGCGGACAAATGTTTTCGGCACTGGGCCGCAACGGCATCAATGTGCGGGCCATTGCGCAGGGCTCTTCAGAAAAAAACATCTCTGCAGTAATAGCTGCCCGTGATGTAAAAAAAGCAGTGAACGTTTTACACGAATCGTTTTTTGAAGAAGTACAAAAACAACTCAACCTGTTTGTAGTGGGTGTAGGCAATGTAGGACGGCGACTGCTTGATCAACTCCAAAAACAACAAACTTTTTTGGCAGAGCAATTACGCATGCAAGTTCGTGTGGTGGGTTTAGCCAACAGCCGCCAAATGTATTTTGACGACAAAGGCGTAGACCTCAGCCACTGGAAACATTTACTCGAAGAAAATGGTGAATCACAAACACCTGAAACGCTTGTACAAGCCATTGTAAGCCGTAATCTGCGCAACAGTGTGTTTGTAGACATTACTGCCAGCGATGTAGTAGCGGGCATGTACGAACCCTTGCTACGCAAAAGCATTGCAGTAGTAGCCTGCAATAAAATTGCCGCTGCTTCTGCTCTCAACCATTACAAAAAACTGAAATCGCTGGCCCGTGAATTTAACACCAGCTTCCTCTTCGAAACCAATGTGGGTGCGGGTTTGCCGGTGATTGGCACCTTGAACGATTTGGTAAAAAGCGGGGATGTGATTCACAAAATTGAAGCCGTGCTGAGTGGCACCCTCAACTTTGTGTTCAACAATTATGATGGCAGCCGTCCGTTTGCAGCAGTGGTTCGGCAGGCGCAAGAAGAAGGCTACACCGAACCCGATCCCCGCCTCGATTTGGGTGGCACCGATGTAATGCGCAAAATCCTCATTTTATCACGGGAAGCAGGTTATGCACTAGAGATGGACGACATAACGAATAACGGATTTCTGCCCGCCTCTTGCTACGAAGGATCGGTAGAAAATTTTTACACCGAGATGGAAAAACACGAAGCGCATTTTGCCGGTTTGTTGCAAGCAGCACAAGCCAATGGTTGCAAACTCAAATTTGTAGCCAGCTTCGAGCATGGCAAAGCATCCGTCGGCTTGCGCCACATTGCTCCTGAATCCGATTTTTATCATTTGTATGGCAAAGACAACATCGTGTTGTATTACACCCAGCGCTACCCCGAGCAACCCTTGGTGGTAAAAGGTGCCGGCGCCGGTGCCGATGTAACCGCATCGGGCGTATTTGCCGACATCATGCGGGTCATTCATTAAAACACAACATCATGCAAAAAACAATTACTGTATTGCCGCCGGGCACCGTAGCCAACATGGTGTGTGGTTTTGATGTATTGGGCTTTGCCCTCCACGAACCCTGCGATGAAATCGACATCACATTGATTGATGAAAAACGCATCATCATTCAGCCCGACCCGGTGTATCATTTGCCCACCGACCCCGAAAAAAACGTAGCTGGTGCGGCACTCCTCGCCATGCTCGACGCTATGGATGAACCCATTGGTTTTGATATCACCATTCGCAAGCACATCAAACCCGGTAGTGGCATTGGCTCTTCTGCCGCCAGTGCCGCCGGGGCTGTAGTAGGTGCCAATATGCTGCTGAACAACCGCTTTAGCAAAGAAGAGCTGGTGCAGTTTGCCATGTTTGGCGAAAAAGTAGCCAGTGGTGTAAAGCATGCCGACAATATCGCACCGTGCATTTATGGTGGCATCACCCTCATCCGTTCCATCTTTCCATTGGATGTTGTAGCACTGCCTGCGCCTGACTTGTATGTGAGCATTGTGCATCCACAAATTGAAGTACGCACCGCCGACGCAAGAGCCATCCTCAAACAAACCGTGTTATTGAAAAATGCCATCAAACAATGGGGCAATATTGCCGGGCTGGTAGCAGGCATTTTAAAAAATGATCATGCCCTCATCGGCCGTTCGTTGGAAGACCACATCATTGAACCTGTGCGCAGTATTCTCATACCTGGTTTTGATGAACTGAAACAACGCTGCATGGCAGCCGGTGCCTTGGGTGGCGGCATTTCCGGCTCGGGTCCGTCGGTATTTATGCTCAGTAGCACAAAGGAAACAGCTGAGGCCATTGCTGCCGAAATGCAGGCCGTGTTCAACCGCCTCGGCATCGACAACCACACTTACGTTACCAGCATCAATGCCACTGGCGTAACAGTAAAACCATAACCTATTTATGCACTACTATAGCACCAATAGAAACAGTGCTCCTGTTGATTTTAAAACAGCTGCCGTAACCGGTCAGGCACCCGATAAAGGATTGTATTATCCTGAAATGATTCCTTCGGCGCATGGCTTGCTGAAGCAACGCCCACTGGCAGATTGGGACAAAACAGCACTGGCGTTCAGGGTAATGAAACCCTATGTGGGCCAAAGCATGCCCGATGAAGTACTGCACCGCATTGTAGCAGAAACAGTAGACTTCCCATTTCCGTTGGTGCAGCTGAGTGAGCAGGTATTTTCGTTGGAATTGTTTCATGGCCCAACGCTGGCGTTTAAAGATGTAGGTGCACGGTTTATGAGTCGCTGTCTGGCGCATTTTAATGCGGGCAACGACAAAAAGATAACAGTGCTGGTGGCTACCTCGGGCGACACCGGTGGCGCTGTAGCCAATGGTTTCGACAATGTGGAAGGGGTTGAAGTCATCATTCTCTACCCAGAAGGGAAAGTAAGCCCCGTGCAAGAATTGCAGCTCACTACCTGCGGCAGCAATGTGCATGCGTTAGCCGTAGCCGGCAGCTTCGATGATTGCCAGGCCATCGTAAAACAAGCCTTTACCGATACCGATTTGAATGCGCAATACCAACTCACTTCGGCCAACTCCATCAATGTGGCCCGTTGGTTGCCGCAGCAG
>JADLHL010000309.1 GCA_020848815.1 Chitinophagaceae bacterium
ACATCCAAATCAACCGGGTAGGGATAAAACCATGCCCTATCGTTGAGAAAAGGATTTTTTTGCTGATAAATAAAATAATGATACACCCGATGCGTCGCATGAAAACGACAATGCAAATCGTCGGGTACTTGTACAATGCGTTTCAGTACAATATCGGGCGGCAGCATGGCATTGAGGTTGTACACATGTGCCTCCTGAAACAACGGCTCCGCTACATCAGCCTGAAAATAATTTTGCAAAGCATGTACCCCCGCATCGGTTCGAGAGGAACCCGTTAAATCAATGGGTTGCTTGTAAAAGGTGCGCAAGGTTTTTTCCAAAGCCCACTGAATGGTAGGCGCATTATCCTGCACCTGAAAACCGGCATAGTTGGTTCCTTTGTACGCTACTTCAAAAAAATAACGCATGGGCATTACTGCTGAATCAGCGATTTGAATTTGCTACTGTAATAACTGTCTTTGATAAGGCCGCTTAACTCGCCAAAGGCGTAATAATCCACTGTGTAAGGGTAAGCAGCTTCCAGCACTTTATAGCGGGTTACGTCACTGGCCAGGCTGTTGCAAATCTTTTTGAGATTCGTGGTGGTTACGCATTTGTCTTTGAATAAAGTGGCATACGCTGTGGCTATTTCATCAGCGTTGCTCAGCTTTCCATTGTCAGCCATGGCCGCATCTACATCACTTCGGGAAAGAATTTCAACACAAGGTGTACGCTTTACAACAGTTGGACTGGCAGCCACAACGCTATCCGCTGTTGGAGCAGGTGCAGGTGCATTTCCCACTATTTTTTCTTTTGGAACATCAGGTTCAACCACAACTGATTTCGCTACAGAGTCCTTCGCTGCCTGTTCTGTCACAACTGCAACGTTCGTTAGTGTATCCAAAGCAGGTTTTGCTACGGGCTCTACTTTGGCTGCTGCTATTGTATCTACAGCAACAACCGCTACTTCCGCAGTGTCTTTTACTGCAGGCAAAGCTTTTGGCGCCGCACCCGAATCTGCTTTCATGGAAAATTCCATATCGAGCATGGCCGGCTTTTTTTCTGTCGTTTGGTTGTTGGATACTGGTGTTGCCACGGTGGCTTTTGCTACAGGCTTCTCTACTACATTGGCAGCAGCTGGTTTTGCTTTAGCCTCATTTGCAGCTTGCAATGCAGCCTGCAAATCTTTCAACTCTTTTTCTTTTTGGGCAATGACTTGCGCCAGGCTATCCGCGGGACTGATTGCTTTTTTTTCTGCTACAACAATCGGCTTTTCTTCTGTCGGTTTTTGCGGTGCTGGTGTAACCGGCACCACTACTGCAGGCGGGTTTGAAATGGTCTGTACAGTATTTGTATCTGCAACGGTTTTTTGTGCAGCAGCCGCATCATCTGCTACTTGTATGCTATCTTCTTTGCGTTGCTTTTCCAAAGCAAGCGTAGCATCGAGTGCAGCTTGCCGGGCATTGGCCGTGCTATCTTTTATGCGCAGCAGTTCGGCTTCTTCCATCGCTTTTTTACGGGCATTTTCTGCTGCAATTGCAGCACTCCATTCCATGCTCATTTGCATGGCATTGGTATTAATGTCTGTGATACTCCAACCAGTTTCTGCACTTTTTTTAATAACGTATCCTGCATCGCGGCCCTGCACACGTATGCCATATTCCTGCACATCGCCGCTGCCCAACACACCCAATTTTACCATGTAGATGCTATCAGTCAACTTGCCCAACAGCAGATAACCTGCAGCTGTTGACGACACCGTTTTTCCATTCATTTGAATGTAAAATGGCGTCAGGTCTTCTGTTTGCAGATATACAAAATGCTTTTGCTGTGCCAGCGCAGGTAAAGTGCTGGTAAGCAAACATGCAATCAACAGGTAGCGTTTCAATGTTTTCATTGTTCTAAAGTGGTAAAGCAAACCTACAATAATTCGGCCCTTTTGTGGGTTGAATGCGGATAAATATTAACAATTATACGTAGTGGCCAAGGGTATTTTTGCGCCACAATTTTTTGTCCATGTTCAAACTTGCCATATGCGGACTGCTGCTTGCAGCCAGCATAAACTGCCAGGCACAACAAGCCGGCACTACCAACAAAACTGCTGCTACCCTGCCACTTGCGGCTCAGTCCAACTACAGAGCAACACCCGAAAAAATTTGGAACCTGCAACATACCCGGCTCGACGTTCGGTTTGATTATGAAAAACAACGCATGCCCGGCAAAGCGTGGCTCACCCTGCAACCGCACTTTTATCCGTCGGCCATGCTACAGTTAGATGCAAAAGGAATGTTCATCCATAAAGTGGCGTTGGTAAAAGGCAACAATATGCTGCCGCTCCAGTACAGCTACCCCGATAGTTTGCAGCTACACATTACGCTTGATAAAGCATACAGGCGTAATGAACAAGTAAACATTTACATAGAATACACGGCAAGGCCCAATGAAGTAAAAGTAAAAGGCAGCCAGGCTATTACCGATGCCAAGGGTTTGTATTTCATCAACCCCGTTGGCAAAGACAGTACCAAGCCCATTCAAATTTGGACACAGGGCGAAACAGAAGCTACAAGTGTGTGGTGCCCAACGATTGACAAAACAAATCAAAAAACCACACAGGAAATTACCATGACTGTGCCAGCGAAATATGTAACACTGAGCAATGGCCTGCTGGTAAAACAAATTAAAAATACTGATGGTACAAGAAGCGATACCTGGAAGATGGACTTGCCCCATTCGCCCTATTTATTTTTTATGGGTGTGGGCGATTTTGCCATTATTAAAGACAAGTATAAAAACCTGGCTGTAGATTATTATGTAGAACCTAAATATGCTTCCGTTGCAAAAGGCATCTTTGGTGAAACACCAGCTATGATGCAGTTTTTCAGCCAGTTGCTGGGTGTAGAATATCCATGGGCTAAGTATGCGCAAATGGTAGGGCAAGACTATGTGAGTGGTGCAATGGAAAATACAACATCCACCTTGCACGGTGCCGGAGCATATCAAAATGCAAGACAATTAAAAGATGGCAATAGCTGGGAAATTGTAGTAGCACATGAGTTGTTTCATCAATGGTTTGGCGACCTTGTAACTGCCGAAAGCTGGAGCAACCTCACCGTAAATGAAAGCCTTGCTGATTACAGCGAATACTTATGGATGGAACATCGCTATGGCAAAGACCGTGCATTGGAATACAACCAGGAAGCGATGGAAAGCTATCTGGCTCAGCCAACAAACAGCAGCAAGCATTTGGTTCGCTTTCAATACACCGATAAAGAAGATATGTTTGATGGAGTTAGCTATCAGAAAGGTGGTCGCATTTTGAACATGCTGCGTCAATACCTGGGCGATAGTGCTTTTTTCAAAGGCCTGAATGTGTACCTCACTACCAACAAATTTAAAAATGCAGAAGCGCATCAGCTGCGCCTGGCCATGGAAGAAGTGAGTGGCAAAGACCTCAACTGGTTTTTCGATCAGTGGTATTTTGGCAACGGGCATCCCAAAGTGGGCATTCATTATCAGTTCATCGATTCGGCCAATCAGCTCAACGTAATTGTAGAACAAAAGCAAAAAGACAAGCTGTTTTATTTCCCTGTAGAGATAGATGTTTACAACAACAATAACGAAGCAGAACGTTCTACTTTTTGGATTGGCAAACAAGCCGCAGATACCATCCGTATTGCATACAGCACAAAGCCAGTGTGGGTGAATGTAGACCCGCAAAAGCTAATGCTGTGGGAGAAAGATAACAATCAGGATGATGCCATGTGGATTGCCCAAAGTACACTTGGTAAAAACCATTTGGATAAAACGGAAGCATTGAACTTTTTGGCTAAAAACTGGAAAGCAGAACCTGCTTACGCAGCTATTGCTGAAAAGCTGCTGCAAGACCCATACGCTGGTACACGCAAAGCTATGTTGCGCCTCATGAAAAGAGGAAGCGTACCTGTGCATGCAACGGCACATGCACTGATAGAGAAAATGGCTGTATCAGAACCCGATTTACCTACAAGAGCATTGGCCATAGATGTGCTGAGTATGAGTACACAGGCAAACCACGAAAACCTATTTGTGAAGGCCCTTACTGATAGCAGCTATAGTGTAGCTGGTGCTGCACTAGAAAGTTTGGCCCGCAAAAATGCCACTAAAGCCATAGCACTTGCACCACAAGTAGAAAAAGATGCAAAGGGAAGACTGGAAGCATCGCTGAAAATAATTGAGTACCTGAAAAAAGATGTATCCGATTTTACAGCAGTACTGGCCGATTACCGCAAGCTACCGATGTTTGACAGGCTCATGAGTACCAATGGGATGCTGTACTTTGCCAACCAGCTAAAAAACCTCAACGATTTCAAAAAAGCAACTGGCTCCGCTATTGAAGCATATAAAATGTTGCGCATTGATTACATGGGCTTACAAACAAATATTGCTGCCACCTTGCGGTGGATGATTGCGCAAAGACAAACAGCGTTATTAGTAGACCCGGATAACAATGTGCTGAAAGATCAGCTGAAATACCTGCAAGAGAAAGCTGGACTATAACCTGCTTATCAATACAAAAGATTATGGCCAATTTTGCTACATGTTTACTATTCCTCCACATGCGTTTCAGGTACCTATTCATATCAATAAAGCAGATATTGATATATTGAATCACGTCAACAACACCGTGTATTTGCGATGGGTACAGGATGTGGCTACAGCACATTGGGACACGCTGACCACTCCAGCGCAAAGGCAGCAATATTGGTGGGTAGTCCGTCGTCACGAAATAGATTATTTGCGGCCCTGCACTATGGACGATGCTATCACAGCTTATACATGGGTACACTCAGCCCATGGCAAAGCCAGCGACCGCATTGTAGTGTTTCAGCACAACGAAACCGGCAAAACCATTGCCCAGGTTAAAACCACTTGGATACTGGTAGACCCCGCTACACAAAGAGGAACGACTATTCCGGAGGAGTTGCTGCGCAGCTTAGGGTTGTAATGAATACGAACGATGCACGGCAATACGGGCTGTTTTGATTCGCTGTGTTTCTACATCCGTCCAGGCGAGGTACACAAAACCATTGCTGTAGCATAACTGCGGAAAACCGCCGGCTCTTTTGGCAGAAGTAATTGCTACAGTTTTTACGGCACTCACTTCGCCAGAAGTACTCACGGTACGAAGCTGCAACTTTTCATTGTCCATCCAGCTTACCACAACGGTGTTTTCATTTATCCAATCGATATCTACTCTACCTATCGTGTTCCCCTCATCAATACGAATGCCCTTGGTAAATGTTTTGCCAGCATCTGCTGAAAAAACAACCTGCACATTTGATGAATCGTTAGGCGATGAAAACAAAACGGCAGCAATCCGTTGACCGTTGGCTACCATGCGTGGCCCATTTACCGGGCATCCGGGCATTACCCAATTTTGCTGCAACACGTTTTTAGGTTCAGTCCAGTTGTTGTTCATCCATTGTACCACACTCATGTCACGTACTTCCCTCTCTGATCTGTCGCGGTAGATAACTACAGGTCCATCATTGGTAATGGCAGCCGTGGTTTGGCAACAATCACAAGTGCGGCTGTCCAGCTCCCACTCTTGTTGCACATGGCCATCAAAGCCAAGCGTTGCAGCCCGCAAACTCATAGCACCTGCATGCCCTTCATGAGCAGCCGGCATATTATGGCCGGCAGTTGCATTGCGGCCATCGAGCCAGCAAGCAAAAAAACCTTTTGGATAAGGCAGTAAACTCACAAATCCATGCTCGGCATGTATGCCATCATCATGCAGCAAACCTGCATGCTGCCAGTTTTTGCCTGCATCGGCACTGCTGGCCAAATGAATATCGTAGGTAAATTTTCCGGTATCACTTTTTACCAGATAGCTGGCCAACATGCGGCCACTATCGGCCACGGCCAAGGTGGGGTAATCGGCCCAATTGACAAACCAATATTTGCCTGCTGCAATCAGCGCAGGTGTAGTCCATGCATTGTTTTGTAAAGAAGAAAAATGTAAGGCTGCACTATCGCCCTGTTGCCATTGATAGCTCAGGTACACAGTGCCATCGGCACTTTTTACCAACGAAGGGGTTTGGTACTTACCACTGTCAGTTTGCAGCAATGTAATGTACGTTACTTCATCAGCCAGCTTAACAGTGGGCCGCTGGCATGCTGTTGCAAAAAGAAATATGGCAAAGAAAATAGTGTAAAAAAGTTTCATGTAAGGCCGTATCGATGGAGGCGAAAGATACGAACAGCCTGCATGCAGTTGTTACCAACTACCACCGGCGCCACCGCCACCAAAGCTGCCACCACCAAAACCGCCGAAGCCACCGCCTCCGCCGCCACTCCAGCCACCACCGCCGGAGCGTCCACCGCCGCCGCCACCCGGGAACCAGAAAATAGGAGGAATGCCATCGTGGTAGCCACGACGGCTGGCCATGCCACCACCACCGCCACCGCCACGTGAGCTGAGTATAAAAATGACTACGATGAAAATGATGACGAAAACGACAGCACTGCTACCACCACCCTTGCCTTTTTTCTTGTAGCCGGCAGGGGCTTTGTATTCGCCTTTGGTAGCTTTTATAATAGCATCTGTAGCTTCATCAATACCCCGATAGTAATTGTCTTGCTTAAAGTTGGGGATGATTTCGTTTTCTATTATTTGCTTGCAGGTAATATCAGGCAGGGCACCTTCCAAACCGTAGCCAGGCGCAATGAAAACTTTACGGTTGCCTTCTTCTACACTAATCAGCAATACAACCCCGTTATTCGTTTTTTTATTGCCCACTTTCCATTGGCGGCCAAGCTCGGTAGCAAAGTCTACCGGTTCGTAGCCACCGAGTGAGTTTACAATCACCACCGCTACTTGCACTGATGTGGAATCATCATAAGCTACAAGTTTCTTTTCCAGATGATCTATCTGATCGGGCTGCAGTACTTTACCCGTCAGGTCGTTTACCAACCTTTGGGGGTTGGGTACCGGCGGTATGGGCTGAGCATGCAACAGGCCCATGCAGCAAATCAGTAAAATGGAAAGAAAGTATCTCATGGTGCTTTGTACAACTACATTTCCCGATGATTATTTACCAAACACAATATCATCGGGCAGTTCGTTTTTATCGCCTTTCTGGTCGTAAGGAAAATGGGATTGCAGTGCTTCGCCAATGTCGTGTATAACGGTAATGATACCTTCTACATAATCGTTTTTAGCAAAGCTGGACAGCATTTTGCCGGCCTCTGCATTCCAGTAATCAGTGCCCATTTCACGGTAAATACCTTCATCGGCAAAAATGGCAAACTGACGGTCTTTAAACGCTACATACACCAACACACCATTTCGGTGATGGGTGCGATCCATTTGCAAACCGAAAAAAACTTCTGCAGCCCGGTCGATGGGGTTGACGAAACGGCAGCGGGATTCAAAAAATACCCGCACTTCGCCACTGGTACGTGTTTCAGCAGTTCTAATGGCATCAATGATGCGATCATTATCGCTGTGCGAAATGTACCGGGCTGCAGAAGAAGAGAAACGACGGAAGAATGCCACAGAATGAATTTAGAATTTTACATCGGGGGCACGTTCGCTGCCAGGGTCTGCTTTAAAGCCTTCTTTTACAGCAAAGCCAAACATGTTGGCCAGAATATTCATGGGGAACTTACGGGCCTTCACATTGTATTCCTGCACTGCTGCGTTGAAATCGTTGCGGGCAACTTTAATGCGGTTTTCAGTGCCTTCAAGCTGTGCCTGCAAGTCGCGGAAGTTTTGATTGGCTTTCAGGTCGGGGTAGTTTTCTACCACAGCCAGCAAGCGGCCTATGCCAGATGAAATCTGCGTTTGTGCAGCCTGGAATTGTGCCAGTTTTTCGGGTGTCAAATCATCGGCATTTACATTTACAGAAGTTGCTTTTGCACGGGCTTCCATCAGCTTAGTGAGTGTTTCTTGTTCAAAGTTGGCCGCACCTTTCACGGTGTTCACCAAATTCGGAATAAGGTCAGCACGGCGCTGATAATCACTTTGTACGTTGTTCCATGCTTTCTTCACGTTTTCATCTTGCGTTATTAAACCGTTGTAACCGCTACAGGCGCAGCCGCCAAATACCAGCAACGCACCAAGTATAACAATGAGTGAAAGATTTTTCGATTTCATGGGTAATCTGTTTTTAAGAGAATAAAGATATTGATTGCCAACGGTGCTATGCGGAAATTTTATGCCAGTCGGCGTGTAGATTTACAATCGGCAGTTATACATGATGTGATGAACTGCCTGCTAAAAAAGATAATTCATGTGTGGCAGATATTCTTTGTTTACCCCAAAAGAAAAAGTAGAAGAAACGCTACAAGCAACTGCAGTAGAGTGGGAAAACTGGCAGGCCCGATACAATGCCGCTCCCTCTCAACCAATGCCGGTTATTACCAATGAGTTTCCGGGAATTATTCAATATATGCGGTGGGGGCTGGTGCCAAAGTGGGCAAAAGATATGCAGGTGGGTAGTAAAATGATCAACACCCGAAGTGAAAGCATCAGAGAAAAGCCTTCGTTCTTCAATATTTTCAAGT
>JADLHL010000310.1 GCA_020848815.1 Chitinophagaceae bacterium
AAATCGTATGATACGCCACTGCGACTACTATCGTACGACAGAGTAACAGATACAGTAGAAGTGCCTGCATTGCGGGTAAGCTGCCAGTATTCTTTACCGGAAATGCCGCCAAAACCAGGTGCATGGGATGATGTATCATACCCATCAGTGTTGGGGTTTCTGCGAAAATGTTCTGCCGTAAATTCATCGGCGAAGTTTGCAGGTGCAGATATACTAATGGGCGCATACTTATCGCCTCCCAACGAAAATTCATATTTGCCCACAGGGAAAGTAAATGCCTGATCACCTCTCTTTTTCATGGGGCCATTTACAAATCCTCTGTTATTGGCTGGGTCTCTCGATACTGTGGCATCACGACCTAACACTAGCAGGCTGCTGGCGGTAGTGTTTATTTTATTGCTGCCATTATCAAACACCAAACTGGTGGTTATTTCTACCGGCTGCTCCAATCTGGTTTCAGCACCAGACTCCATGTACAAATTGTTGATGATAACCGGATTACTTCCCAACTGTCTGGTGCTCGGGTTAAATGTGCCACCTACATAGGTTAGGTTATTGATATCTATGCGGCCACTGCTTGCATTCAATATTAAACTTCCTTGCACCTTCAGCGGCCTGCCGCCTGCTATGCCAATGGATATATCTGCAGATGAATTGTTGACAATTGTAAGGTCTCCTGTAACGTAATCGTAAAATGGCGAAGCATTACTCAAATAGTTTTGGCCGTATTCACTATTGTTGATGAGGGTAAAATTTTGCTGAAATGTATTGAAGTAGGTCATGCTCGATGCATTGCGCCCCACACTATCGCTCAGTGTTACATTACCACTAAAAGTATTGCTGATGAATTCTGCTTTACCACTGTAATCGGTGCATTCAAAAGCTCCATCGAAGTAAGAATATTGCACCAACGGATTGACTACTTTGTTGGCTTTAACACTGGTGCCATTGTAGACTCCGGCATTGGAAATTTTTAGTGTTTTACTTACTGTCAAATTGAACCCTTCAAGATACAATGAAGAGCCATCCATTACCAGACCACCAATGCTTACATTGCTGTACAAGGCAGGGTCATTGGGTGTGCCAGAAGGAATAATCACTTTAGTGCATGTGCTTGGAATTGTAGTAGGTGTCCAGTTCAGTGTATCGTTCCAGCTATTGCTTATACTGCCATTCCAGGTTACCGAATCTGCGTTCGGGCAGCCGCTGGGGCATGCCGCTACTATTTCAGCTATTGTATTGCATCCGTTAGCATTTCCATTAATTTCTGCAACGCCGCCGTTGTTTAAATAATTGCACAAAAAAGGCACAGCACACAATGCCAAGTTCGGGTTGTATAAAATCCTTACTTTATCATCAACATTTTGAGCATTTTCTACAATCAGATTATTGTTTAATTCCTGAAGTCCCGTAAGGTTGTCATTACTAATAAAAGTGACGATACCTGGAATGCTGGTAATATTTTGTAAGCCGATTAAGCTCGTCAAATTGGGATGGGTGTATATGTCGAGATAGTTTGTTTTGGTGATTTGATCCAGCATAGAAATATCCGACAGGTGCTGATTGTCGGATAGTTGTATGCCGAAATCGGCCGAAGCCAAATTGTGAAAACCATTGAGGGAAGTGATGTTAGGACAACCTGCAACAGATAAATTGATGACCGATTGTATTCGGCTAAATGCCGTAAAATCAGAAACGCCTAAATAACCAAACAATACACTCCACAAACTGGTGCTGGTGAGGTTATCAAATAAGCCATTCATGTTGGTCATGAGTGGGCTGTTGTAAAATACCAAACCGCCCAATTGTGTTAAGTTGGTCATGTTGGTACTGGTCATCGCATAGTTGCTATCGAGCCACATATAGCTACCAATCCTGGTGATGTTGTTGATGCCAGATAGATTGGGAATGGCCGTCCGAAAAATGTTGAGGTCCTGCGTTATTTCTGTGATTTGTTTGAGCGAATCAAGACGGGTAATAGCAGGGCTTGCACCACGGCCTTCAATCGTGAGAATTTGTACAGTAGTACAACCCGGATATAAAATTGGGAAGCTGTCAATCTGTGATTGACGGATCAACGTAATGGTATCACAAACGGCCAAAGTGCGGATACCTTTTACTGCACCCGCAGGTTTTTGTGGCCGGTATACATACAGCGAAGGCGTTGGTGTTTTACTTTTTGTGCCGGTTTTGCGGGCAACGGACAGTTTTGCCTTTTCGGCCCGCATGCCTGCCGGTGTTTTGATGCTTTGTTTTGGCCCCTTTGGTTTTGCACTAGCTGCACTAGTGGCTATGGGTTTTTTCCATTTGGCTGATGGGCGTACCGCAAGGGTTTCTACTTTGGTTGGCTTTTTTACTTCAGCCCGTTGCTGTGGTTTTTTTTGTGCTGTTGTCACTACAGTCAATAACGAGCACATGAAAAACAGGACTAGAAATTTACGCATCAGTTGGTGCTTTAGGATAAAGGATGATGACCATTCCGGTATTTTCAAAGGGTGGTCACGATGCTGTGCCGAAAACGGGACCATAGTGCACTATTGTTGAAAAGACAGGATGTTGATGGTATAAAATTTCACTAAAGACCGCCGCTATGAAATACTCAATTTGTAGTAGGCGCACCAATTGCAAAACATTTGGAATAGTTTAGTGATACCTAACAACCAAAATATGCTTGTTCGAATACTGATTTGGCTTCTGTCTGGGGTTGCTCTTGGCAGCAACGCATACTGTCAAACCAACAAAATTGACGGTTTATTAAAAAAAGTGCATGCAGCCAACGGAAACGAGCAGCAATTAGCAGCATTACTTTCATTATGCGAAGAATACCAGAGTTTGAACCTCGACACTTTTGATGTGTATGGTCCGGCATTAAAATCGTTGGGCGAATTATCAACTAATACCCGCAATAAAAGCCTGGCTCAACTGGCTTATGCCAATTGGTATTTCAGATGGGGATGGTGTGATAGTGCATTGACTTTTATAGAGCCCGAAATAGCTAAAAACCCAGTGAGCAATGCCAGTACAAGAGATATATACTTTAAACTGCGCAGGGCTCAGTCTTTTTATCATGGTGCTAAGTCGAGGTACGCTACAGCGCTACAAATTATGTATGAGCTTGTGGCAGAGGCAGAGCGATATCAGGATACAGTCAACATAGGTCTGTGTAGCGTTACTATTGCTTCTATCAGGTTGGCCATGGGTAAGCCCTCAGAGGCCATTCCCTGGCTGGATAAGGCATTTGCTGTTGCCAAAGGCTATCAGGATAGTTTGCCTATAGTAGCAGGGGCATGGGTGAATAAAGGGATGGCGTTTTCCATGGAAAATAAATTTGACGCTGCGTATGCATGTTTGCATACAGCATTGCCCTTGTGCCGACAATTGCAAAATTTAAATTTTGAGGCTACTGCTTTACGGGTGCTGAGTAACATGTATAGCAAGCAAAAAAAATATACCGATGCAGAGTCAGCTTTATTGCAAATGATGGCTATCAGAAAGCGTACCGGCAATACCAGTATTTTAGTAGAAGATAATGCTGAACTTATCAAATTCTATACAAATAGCGGTCAGTTAGACAAGGCTATTGCACTCTGTAAATTGAACCTGAAAACTGGTGATACCAATGCACCTACCAATGGGCAGGCAGGTGAAGTATATACCAATGAACCTGCTGTACGCATTACATTTTTAGAGTTGTTAGCGGGGTTGTATAAGCAAAAAGGGAATACCGGTGACTATGCCCTTACGTTGCAGGAGCTGGTGCAGGCAAAAGATGCATTTTATGATCAAAATTCGGCCGAAGCTATAGCGGGTTTGCAAAGCAATTATGAGTTGCAAGTAAAGCAAAACACCATTTTGCGACAGCAATATGATTTGCAACGCAAAAACTTTTTGTTTTATGGTGCATTGGTGGTGCTGCTACTGGTGTTAACTGGTGGGCTGGTGGCTTTTGGGCAATACAAAAAGCGGCAACAGCTACTGGCGGCAGCGGCTATGGCAGATCAGCAAAACCAAACCTTTTTGGCTGTAAAAAATGCAGAAGAGCAGGAGCGAAAAAGAATTGCCTCCGACCTGCATGATAATTTGGGCGCTTATGCTGCATCTATGGCATCCAACCTCGGCTACCTGCAAATACCAGATGCCAGCGAAAAAGTAAATACTGCTTTTACTGAATTGAAGGCCAATTCCAATGCGATTATTAGTCAGCTCAACGATACCATTTGGGCATTGAAGAAAGATGCATTGTTACTCACGGCCATCAGCGATCGCCTCAAAATTTTTATCAATCAATTTCAACGCAGCTATCCCAATATTCACATTGAAGTAACGGAAGAAATAGCAGCAGATATTGAGCTTCCGGCTTCGCAGGCATTTCATTTGTACCGAATGCTACAAGAAGCCATCAACAATGCGCTGAAACACAGCCAAGGCACCAACGTACAAGTGCTCATAAAAGCGGCAAAAAGCTGGGAAGCCAGTGTAACAGATAACGGGGTGGGTATGCCAGAAAATATAAAGCCCGATTTGGGTGGCTACGGTTTATCGGGCATGCAACAGCGTAGTGAAGAAGCCGGCTGGAGTGTTCAATGGATTTCGCAGCCAGCAGGAGGAACCAAAGTGCTCATTTCTCCTACTACAAATTGATTATTTCCATCCAGCATTTTACGTGCTACTTTTATTTCATCATGCATTATGTTGTTGCTTTAGCTGAAGACAAAAGTGTAAACAGGGCCACCTTTTTGCAAAAAATAAACCTGCTTGGAAATATGCAGGTTGTATTTGTGGCTAATGACGGAGAAGAGTGTCTCGGGCATCTGAAGGGACTGCCGACAGCAAGGCATCCGCAGGTAATTTTTATGGATATTGAAATGCCCCGCCTGAATGGTATTGATGCCATCAGGATGGGCAAAGCCATGTATCCGCATATTCAGTTTATTGTGCTTACCGTGTTTGATGATGATGAGAAAATATTTGAAGCCATCAAAGCCGGTGCTACAGGATATTTACTCAAGCATGAACCTGCCGGCGTATTGCAAGAGGCTGTCACCAATGTGATTGATTTTGGCGGAGCGCCTATGAGCCCGGCAATAGCCCGCAAGGCGCTGCAGCTGATGAGCAAAGCATCTATGCCACTGCAAGACAATGCAACCAAGCAAACCCTGCCAGAAATGATTACCAGCCGCGAAGAGGAAATTTTAAAATACATGGTCAGCGGGTGGGATTCCAAACGTATCAGCACTGCATTGGATATTAGTGTGCTCACCGTTCGTAAGCACACCGCCAATATTTATTTGAAACTGCATGTTCAATCCAAAGCAGAAGTCATGAATCTGGCACATCAAAACAAGTGGTTTCATCCTTAGCCTTGCGTTAGCATTTGTTTCAATCCACGGATATGCTGTAAAAAAAAGAGTGCATGATAAACAGCAATTGTTTTGCTGCCAATCATGCACTCTTTCAAAAATATATTTCAACAACAAAAGGCATAGAGACAGCTACCTGTTCAATGCCTTTTTCAACCCTTACGGTTGTTGTTTAATTTCAATTTTCAAGTTCTGTTCGCCTTCTTTCAGCAAGCCTTTGTATTTGCTAAAAGTGGCAGAATCCTGTGCAGTACCATTGATAAATAACTGACCGTCTTTTACTTCAATGGTGAAATTGCTGCTGTCTACCAAACCGTCAGCCTTAAGCGCTGATACGATGGGTGCTTCTGCAGCTGCACCGGCAGTTTTTTCTACGGTTACTTCAATGGTTTCATGCTTGGCTGCACCATGTGCTTTTGCGGTACCGTGTACCTGTGCCAAAGTTGGGGCAATCACCAATGATACAATCGACATCAGCTTGATGAGGATGTTCATCGAAGGACCAGAAGTATCTTTAAACGGATCACCTACGGTATCACCAGTTACAGAGGCTTTGTGTGGATCGCTTTTCTTGTAATAGATTTCTCCGTTGATTTCTACACCTTTTTCAAAGCTCTTCTTGGCATTGTCCCAGGCGCCACCGGCGTTGTTTTGGAACATACCCATGAGCACACCACTTACGGTAGCACCAGCAAGAAAACCACCCAACGCTTCGGGGCCCATAATAAAACCAATGATGATGGGCGACAAAATAGCAATGGCACCGGGCATCATCATTTTCTTAATAGACGCTTCGGTAGAAATGGCTACGCACTTATCGTATTCAGGTTTGCCTTTGCCTTCCATAATGCCGGGAATGGTGCGGAACTGACGGCGAACTTCTTCCACCATCGCCATGGCAGCTTCACCCACAGCACGAATGGCAAGAGAAGAGAAGATGAACGGAATCATACCACCCACAAACAGGCAGGCCAGTACATCGGCCTTGTAAATATCGATGCCTTCGATGCCGGCCACACCTACGAAGGCGGCAAACAATGCGAGGGCAGTCAGCGCTGCAGAGGCAATGGCAAAGCCTTTACCAGTTGCAGCAGTGGTGTTACCCACAGCATCGAGGATGTCCGTCTTTTCACGAACTTCTTTGGGCAGTTCACTCATTTCTGCAATACCACCAGCGTTGTCGGCAATGGGGCCGAAGGCGTCAATGGCGAGTTGCATGGCAGTGGTGGCCATCATACCGGCGGCAGCAATAGCCACGCCGTACAAACCGGCACATTCGTAAGAACCCCATATACCTGCAGCCAGTACCAGAATAGGGAGCATGGTGCTTTCCATACCTACTGCCAAACCACCAATTACGTTGGTTGCATGGCCGGTGGCACTCTGGCGGATGATGCTCATCACAGGGCGTTTACCCATAGCCGTAAAGTATTCGGTAATGATGCTCATGAGCGTACCAACGGCCAAACCTACCATGATAGCACCCATTACACCGTGGCGGGTAAATTCCAAACCACGCAGTTCCATGGTTTCGGGCAGCAACCAGTACACCAAACCTGCAGAAGCTGCAGCAGTGAGGATGATAGAACCCCAGTTACCCATGTTGAGGGCTTTCTGAACGGTATCTGTATTGAGGCCTGCATTCTCGCTGATGCGAACAAAGAAGGTGCCAATGATAGAGAAGATAATGCCGATACCTGCAATAAGCATGGGCAGCAAAATGGGCGACAAACCGCCGAAAGCATCAACAGAAGTTGTTTCCTGACCGAGAACCATAGTAGCCAACACGGTAGCTACATAAGAACCGAACAAGTCAGCACCCATACCGGCTACGTCGCCTACGTTATCACCTACGTTGTCGGCAATGGTGGCGGGGTTGCGGGGGTCATCTTCAGGAATACCGGCTTCTACCTTACCTACGAGGTCAGCACCTACGTCGGCAGCCTTGGTATAAATACCGCCGCCTACACGGGCAAACAACGCAATCGATTCCGCTCCGAGAGAAAAACCAGTGAGCACCTCGATGGTTCTCAGCATCTCCGGACCAGTAACCGCAGCATCGGCGGGTACAAAAATCATTTTCAACACAATAAAGAGAGCACCCAGACCAAGCACCGCCAAGCCGGCAACACCCAGGCCCATTACGGCACCACCTGTAAACGAAACGTTGAGGGCTTTGCTTAAACTTGTTTGTGCAGCTTGTGCTGTACGAACGTTGGCTTTAGTAGCAATGCGCATACCAATGTAGCCGGCTGTAGCACTAAACACCGCACCAATCACAAACGCAATAGCGATAGACCAGTGACTGTTTTCATTGCTCATGCTCATTACGCCGAGCAAAATGGCCACCAGCACCACGAAGTAGCCCAGTATGTTCCATTCGGCTTTCAAAAACGCCATGGCGCCTTCGGCAATGTATTTACTGATTTCCTGCATGCGTGGGTTGCCAGCGTCTTGCTTGCTTACCCATTTAAACTTGAGGAACGTGTACAGCAGGCCTACAATACCCATGGCCGGTACAGCGTAGATCAAATTCTCCATAATAGTAGTTGGTTAATGATTCAATTTTTGAAAAGGTGGGCAAAGATAGGGGTTGCCCCCCAAGGTTACGCCGACGCTCCGGGTTGGAGCAAGAGTATATTTGGCCAATGGCCGGTCTGATCAGGGCTTTTACCTGAAAAAGCGGCAAATACAACCTGCTTTTGGTGAAAAAAGGCAGGAAAATGGACGAAGCCGATTGGCTGTCAGCAGTAGCGTTCGGAATAAATGCGCTGATGATGCCGCACATGCCCCACCATAATGAAGGCCAGGGCATTCACAGTAATTGGTTGTCCCGATGCCACGCCTTTGTTCAGCAGTTGTGCCGGTGTAATGGATTGAAACAGCGTAATGGTCAGCTGCCGCAATTGCAATAGTTCTTCTACCAAACTTGAAATGCTGCGATGGGTAGCCGGTGCTTCATTGGCCCATGCATTTTCATCGAAGCCGGGCAGGGGTTGCTGCTCACCACGGGCAATGGCCAAGGCCCGGTAAGCAAATACCCTTTCTGTATCGGCCATGTGCTGCAACAGTTGGGCTACGGTCCATTTGCCAAGGGCATAGGCAAAGTCTTTTTTCGTTTCCGGAATCTGGCGCAGCCATAGCTCCATTTCTGCCAATGAACCTTTCAATGTGTCGAGTGCATCCGTTTCATGGGCGGCACAATAGCTCACATAGGTTTGATAAAATGGGGCGTAGTCGCCGGTTACAGGTAGTGGCATGGCTATTGTTTTGAAGAGGTAACGGATTTGGAGTTATGCTTGCTCTCTATAAGTTGTGCGGCTAGTTGCACGGCATTGTACGCATTCACCACACCGCCGGTTTTGCAGGCCTCCCGAAGGGTCATTTTTTCCTTTTTTTCGCCGCCGGGTTTTGGGTAAGCTCTATCGCTATATCGGGTATCTACCGATTGCTCAATTACTTGTTTTACTTCTACCGCTGTAAGCTGCGGAAAATAACTCCGCAACATAGCGGCAATGCCACTCACCACCGGAGCAGCCATACTAGTGCCTTGCAAAAAAGCATACTTATTGCCAGTAGGTACTGTGGCATAAATTTTTACACCTGGTGCCATTACATCCACGGTTTGCGGGCCGTAATTGGTAAAGTCGGCAATGAGGCCGCCTTTGATGCTGTTGTCGCTGCTGGCACCAACCGTAATAAAGTTGGGGGCTTTGGTGCCATTATTCAAAAATGACGTTGGATACTGAGGTACTGTGTCAATAAAAGTGGCATCATTTCCCGCTGCATGCACCAGCAATACATTTTTACTGGCCGCATAGGCAATGGCATCATCGACCCAATTTTTTTGCGGGCTAAGGCCCTTGCCAAAACTCATGTTGATGATGCTGGCACCCTGATCTACCGCATAGCGAATGGCAAGGGCTACATCTTTATCGTGTTCATCGCCGTTGGGTACCACCCGCAGCGGCAATATGCGTACGTTATCTGCTATGCCATCAATACCAAGTCCGTTGTTTCTTACAGCAGCTATAATGCCGGCCACATGTGTGCCATGCATGGCCGTGCCTGCCATTACATCTGCATTGCCGTAGTTGCGGCTTTGCCAGTTGTTTTCATCATCGCCGGTTATTTGCAATCGGTAGTTGGTCGTTGGTTTTTCTCGCAGGTAAATGATGTCTTCTTTTTGCTGAATGAATTCCCGCATGCCTTCCATAAACTCCACATTGGTTTGCTCGGGCTCTACTTGCAAAAGGGTATAGATGCGCAGCAAATTCAGTTTGGCTTTTCTGGCTTCCGGGCTTTGTGGTATAAATGTTTCCAGTTCAATGGACGTAAATTCATTTTTGCCCCACTGTGCTGCAATAATGGAATCGTACTGCAACATGGTGCGGCTGGTGGCATTCATAATCTTCAGAATAAAACGGTCTTCTTCTGTTACCGCTACGGCTTTTTGCACTTGCAACCACAAACGGAAATCTGCTTTTGCTTGTGGTGACAACAAGTTGCTGTCTATTTGCCGGTTGTCGAATTGTGGTGCCAATGCATGAAACAAACGGGCAGCTTCGGCCGATTCTTTTTCTACGTTTTCTCCCTTGCGGTTGCCCAAAAAATTCCAGCCCAGCGCATCATCGGGGTAGCCGTTTTTATCGTCGTCAATACCATTTGCGTTATTGTCTTTGGTGTTGCGCCAGAGTATGGGCTTCAGGTCTTCATGTGTCGTGTCGATGCCGCTGTCTATCACTGCCACCACAATGGGCTGACTCTTGCGGCCTTTGAGAAAATCGTAGGCTTTTTGCAGCGAAATGCCGTAATAACCGTCTTGTTCTTCATCAAGCAAGTGCCAGCCTTTTTGAATAGGCTGTTGGGCCATGGCCACCTGTGCCGTACTTAACACTGCTACCAAAAAGCAAACTATCCACCGTTGAAGCATACTACAAATTTGACAAGCAATGCCGCTTGCATCCTGTTAAAAATAGTGGGCAGCAATATAGGCGATATCTTCGGCCACATGAGAGATGGTCGTTTCCGATTATATAAAAAGTGCTGCCCGGAGACAGCACTTTGATAAGGAGGTATAAAAAAAATAGCTTATCCCAAATTGAACTGAATACCCTGTGCCAGTGGCAACTTATTGGTATAGTTGATGGTGTTGGTTTGGCGGCGCATGTAATTTTTCCAGGCGTCGCTGCCACTTTCGCGGCCGCCACCGGTTTCTTTTTCGCCACCAAAGGCCCCACCAATTTCAGCACCGCTGGTACCAATGTTTACGTTGGCAATGCCGCAGTCGCTGCCTGCAGCACTCAGGAACTGCTCAGCTTCCCGCAGGTTCAGCGTCATGATGGCGCTGCTCAAACCCTGCGGTACATTGTTTTGTATGGCAATGGCTTCGTCCAGTGTATCGTATTGCATGATGTACAAAACCGGCGCAAAGGTTTCGGTTTGTACAATGGGCATATCTGGCGTTACCTCGGCAATACAAGGTTTTACATAGCAACCACTTTCGTAGCCGGCGCCTTGCAGCACACCGCCTTCTACCAAGAATTTGCCGCCCTGCTGTTTACATGCTTCAATAGCATTCAGGTAGTTCTTCACGGCATCGGTATCAATCAACGGACCTACGTGGTTGTTGCTGTCCAGCGGATCGCCAATGCTGAGTTGCGCATAGGCATTGGCCAGTTTTTTGCTGAATGTATCGTACACAGATTGATGAATGATAAGGCGACGGGTAGAAGTACAACGCTGTCCCGCTGTACCTACGGCGCCAAACACACAACCAATCAGGCTCATATCCAGGTCAGCATCTTTGCTGATGATGATGGCATTGTTGCCACCCAGCTCCAACAGGCTGCGCCCCATACGGCCAGCTACTGCTTTGCCTACTTCCTTGCCCATGCGGGTGCTGCCGGTAGCACTAATCAGCGGCAGGCGATGGTCGTTGCTCATCCATTCACCTACTTCGCGGCCACCGTTTACAATACAGCTTACGCCTTCGGGTACGCCGTTTTTAGCAAATACATCTTGTACAATCAACTGACAAGCAACTGAGCAAAGCGGTGCTTTTTCAGAAGCTTTCCAAATGCAGGTATCGCCGCAAACCCATGCCAGCATGCTGTTCCAGCTCCATACGGCCACCGGAAAGTTGAAGGCACTGATGATGCCCACCACACCCAGCGGATGCCACTGCTCGTACATGCGGTGGCCGGGGCGTTCGCTATGCATGCTCAGGCCATACAACTGACGGCTGAGGCCAACGGCAAAATCGCAGATGTCAATCATTTCCTGCACTTCACCCAAGCCTTCCTGCAGGCTTTTGCCCATTTCATAACTCACCAGTTTGCCCAGTGCGTCTTTGTGCTGGCGGAGGGCTTCGCCTATCTGGCGCACCACTTCGCCACGGCGGGGAGCGGGCCATTGGCGCCATTCTACAAAGGCTTCTTGTGCCTTTGCTACAACGGCTTCGTAGCCATCTTTATCTGTGGCCGTTACCTGACCAATGAGGCTGGCATCAACGGGAGAGTAAGAATGGAGTTGGCTGCCAGTACTGCTGAGCCATTGGGCACCGGTAGAAGTACCGGCATTGGTGGCCTCCAACCGGAGGGCCTGCAAAAAGTCTTTCATGTTGTAATCTGTCTTGTTAAGCAATCGATAGCTCCGCATGACTGCAGAGGCGGCGCAAAGGTCGGATTTTATCCGCAGGAAAAAGTTCGGAAGTCGGGAGACGGGAACTTCCTCCCCTCCTTGGAGGGGTGCCCTTTAGGGCGGGGTGGGATTCTTCGCCCCTGTTGGTCACCTGATCAAGAAAGAACAACTAGCAAATGACGCCTTATTTTTAACTTGCTAAATCTAACTGCAATTACCTTCAAATGCCGATGTGGAAACAAAATTTATCAGCAATTATTTTTCTCATTATTTGTATGAACCTAATATCAGATAGGATTTGTGGACAAAATGATGCCAGAGTAAACAAGCAAAAACTTGTTGAATTAATTGACTCCGGCTTTGTTGCTAAAAAGGAGAAATTGATATATCGTCATGGATATTCTGATCCTAATTTGGACTTATATATTTTAAAGGATAAGTCTCATTTGCTTTTTTCTAAGGTACTTAATGAGGGCTACTTCGTAGATTTTGATACAAATAGTAAATCATTTTTAAGGTTTATTGATATCAACGTTCCTCTAAATGAAGCGATAGCAGATTTTCTTCATTTAAATGAGTGCATCAATAAGTATGAAAATTCATTTAGAGCATTTTTTAATAATGAGAAGATTTCCTTTCTTAATGGCGACAGTATACTTCTAAAGCTTCTTTCAGAAAGAGCGGCAGATGTTAGAAAAAACTCAGCACTACGCCTCCCATTATTTGTTTATATCGGCGAAAAAATTCGGTCGTTGAATAACTGGCAATGGGAAGTCGATTTTGGTTTGAATATTGCTCATACAGTCATTGTAAGGAAAAGTGATGGTGAAATTTTCAATCCAAAGAGGCTGGTAGATGGATATTTTTCAGAAGGGGTTGATGACGTTTGTTTTTTGATAAACTTTTACTTGAATGTCAGTGGAAATGTGAAGTAACCGACTTATCTCGCCTTACCAACTGGATTAGTAGTCATTGTCGAAATAGTAACGATGAACTTACAGACCGGGAGGCCTGCGAGAGAACAGTTGTATTACCGGTTCCATTTCACACCACCCATTAGCCAGCGGCGGGGCATCACGGAGCCAAGCAGGTCGCTGTAGCTCACATCGCCTACATTATCTGCCTGCACAAATACACTCAGGTGACTGCTGATGCGGCCATCTATCCGCAGATTAGTGAGCCAGTAATTGGGCGAAATGCTGGCATTGATGGCATTGGCTTTTTGTTCGCGGCGTTGCTTGTACAAACCATTCACCGCAATGGTGATGCGGTGGTATTGATACACGATGCCATAGTTGAACAAGAACCGTGCATGAGAGCTGATATAGAAACCAGGGGTAGCGCCATTGCTATTGCTGTTGAGCCACACCAGTCCGGCATTGCCCTGCAGCCAATGCTGCGGCTTCCATTGTTTGCGGTAGGTAATGTCTGTTTCAAAACCATTCGTTTGCACACTGGCAATGTTTTTAGCCAAGGCATAGGTACCCGTCGGTACAAGGTTTACCTGACGGGGCATTTGCGCATATGGTGTAGTTACAAAATCTATCAGGTTGCGTTGTTCGCGGCTAAACCATCCCGCTGCAATTTTGATGGATTCGGCCAGCCACACATCGGCACCGGCTTCATAACTCCACGATGTTTCCGGATTAAGATCGGGGTTGCCAATGCTACCACTGGCAACGACGGTACGGTTGTAATTATTGAAGCGTTCGGTGAAATCGGCATCCCGGATAGTGCGGCCAACACTGCCCCGCAATTGATAAAAACTCCGCTTGTAAGAGAGATTCAATTGAGGCAACAATTCTACGCCACTGCGTTGGTGAACGTCCAGTCGCAGTGCTGGTTCTGCCTGTATGTATTGGCCTATTTGCTGATGCAATACAGCAAATACACCCGTTTGCGAAACGCTGTGATTGCCGCGGTCATTGCTCTTAATTTGCTTTTGCACAAATTGAAGTCCGGTAGTAATGCTACTCTTCGCAGATAACTCAATATCGGCCACACTCAACGCTTGCCAAACCGATGAATTGTTTTGGTTGGGCGTACTGCGTTTGTTGAAAGTATAGCGGTCGTCGGTGGTTTTGTAACCTGCGTCCAGCCGCCATTTCAATCGTTTGCCGCTATAGCCTGTTTGCAAATGATTCCATTGGGTAATCACCCGTTCACGGGCTGTATCGCTGGCAAACGTGGTGTAAAAATTTTGCGCTGCAAAGTCGCGGTAGTCGTACGCTACTCTTGCAGCGGTGTACCATTTTTCATTCCACTGGTGTCGGTACGATGCAGAGATGGTGCTGGCATCTAAAAAGCCTTTGGTGCCCCGCTGTTGCTGGCCACTGGCATGGTTGCTTTGTATGCCTGCACTTACAATACCTTTTTTTGTAGTGAATGTTCCGCCTGCACTGGCATTGAGTAAACCAAATTCACCCACAGCTATTTGTGCAGTGGTTCGTTGCTTGCGTTGGTTGGCAAAACTTTTGGTGATAATGTGAATGACACCACCCACAGCTTCGGTGCCATAGATGGCAGACGAGGCGCCTTTCAATACTTCGATGCGGTCTATTTCCGAAGGAGCAATAGGAATGTAGCTGCTGAAATGACCAGTCAGCGGGTCGTTCAACCGGATGCCATCGAGAATCACCAGCACTTGCTGAAAGGTGCCGCCCCGAATCACCAAATCGCTTTGGCTGCCCATGGGTCCACGGGCCTGCATTTCTACACCGGGTATGTAGCGCAGCAATTCATCAATGGAGTGTACCGGTAGTTGGTAAAATTGTTCGCCACGCAGTACCACAATATTGCGACCGGTTTTGGATGCCTGCAATGGCGTAATGCTGGCGGTAACAGTAACAGGGTCGAGGCCTGTGTCGGTGCTGTCCTGTGCTATCAGCGATTGTGTCAGCAGGATGCAAATGGTAAGCAGTGCGGAAATACGCATGTATCTTTCTTTGGTTGGGCGGCAAATATAGGTGGCCCGTAAAATGTGGGTTTGTCGAAGAAGGGAACAATACCGCTACTCACCTTGTTATATTGCACATAAACTTTTTTGACAGGCACCAACCATTAGTTTTGCTGCCGTCTAATTCATCCATCATGAAGAAACTTTTTGCCACCATTATATTGGTCATTTTATGTACTGCCGCTTTTTTGCAAACCGGCAAACCTGCCAATTATGAAGCTGGCAAAAAAGTATATACGCAAGCCTGTATGCCCTGCCATATGGCCGATGGCAAAGGCATTAGCGGCATGAACCCGCCACTGATAAAAACCGAATGGGTGTTGGGCGATAAAAAACGCCTCATCAATA
>JADLHL010000311.1 GCA_020848815.1 Chitinophagaceae bacterium
CTTACTTTTTGCCATATTTCTAAATGATTGTTTACGTAGAACGAATGTAAGTATCCAACAAGCCAATGCCAAGGAAAGTTGGCTGCAGTATCAACTGCACATCAAGCCACAGAAAGCGCAGTGGTGCTTTGGGTTGATGAAGCGCCCTGAGACTCCACCACACAATGAGACACCAGTACAATAAATGCACCGCTATGAAAAGAATGGATAATTGAAACTGCAATTGATACACCAGCAACAGCATGGCGCCAATACTGCCCAGGAGCAGGATGATGTTTTTCAGCGCTTCTGGGCTCCACACTTGTAGCAACGAACGATTCATATACTCTTGATCGATAGCGGCATCGCGGTTGTCGAAGGGAATGGTAATCATAATGAGAAAGCAAACCCGGAACAGTAACAGCACCATCAATTCAGGAGTCCGTTCATCCCAACTTTTCAAATCGAAAAGGGTACAGAAAAATGACCATACAAAAGCCAGCATGCATATTTTCCAGATGCCGTTGTTTTTCCAGCGTTTCATGCGTGTAAACGGCAGCACGGGAAAGCTATACGCCAGCGACAAGAGTACAGTGATACCAACCACTTTCCATTGCGTAGTACTCAATTGTAATGGTATGTAAACATAACTCACAGCTATTGCTGCAGCATTGAAAATCAGCAATGCCGGCCAATATTGCAACCAAAATTGCTGCCGGGGTGTGGGCTGCAATTGATGGCTAATGACCTTTGTATACAGGTCGTGCAGATTGTAAAAAGTATAGCAGACCACTCCAGCCCAAACAAGCTGGTAGCTTTCAATGTAATCGGGTTGCAGTTGAATTTGTACCTGCCACAACAAAGCAGCAGCTGCAATGGCAATGAGCACATTGCTGTAATAAAGAACGAAGATGCTTTTACGCAGCAAATTAATTGCGGATGATGAGTGGTTTGTCGGTGCTGATGGTGTCACTCACGTTTTTGGCTTTGTCTTTAATCCAGAAATAATAGGTGGTAGTGTCGGGGCGGCCGCAAGCCGGGCTGGGCATGGCTACAAATCCAGAAACAAACTGACCATTCACAAAATTGATTTCAAATTCGCCTTTTGTGTTTGCAGTAGCAGGAAAAGCAGGCACCGGATAGCCAAGGGTTCGGTTGCTGGCAGCACAACCTTTGGCATCACTTCTTATAAAAATGCTATCGGTTAAATCGCCTTCTTTATCGGTAAATTCAATACGGAAAGTGATAAGTTGGCCACGGGCTACATCGTAGCTGTCAGCCTTCAGAAATGTCAACTGCGGCTTACTGGTAAACTTGTCTTTTCCACAAGCATACAAAAGCGTTAGTACAGCAAATAATGCGCCTACCGTTAAAAGTGATAATCTTTGATGCGACATAAACCAAATGTAATAATAAGTTGAATGTAGCTGCAGGCAGTTCGTTGCCAGAACATATTTTTAACGTAACACCAAACGATTTTGTTGCAACAGCCATGCTGGCCTATCAGCATCAGCTGCAACACAATGCGGTGTACCGGCAATATGTGCAAACCATCCACAGGTACAGCAATGTTCCTTCAAGCCTTACAGACATCCCTTTTTTGCCCATTTCTTTTTTTAAAACGCATGCTGTACAATCATTTGATGGCGTAGCCGAAATGATTTTTACCAGCAGTGGTACCACAGGCATGCAACAAAGCCGCCATCTGATAAAAGCGCTATCGATGTACGAGCAAAGTTTTGTGCATGGGTTTACCCAGGCTTATGGCGACCCTTCACAATTTGCCTGGCTGTGCCTGCTGCCATCATACATGGAGCGTAGCGGCTCATCACTCATTTACATGGCGGAACATTTTGTACGCCATAGCCAACATAAGGAAAGTGGTTTTTTTCTTCAAGCGGATGAGTCATTAATTGAACGACTCGAACATTGCAGGCAACACCAAATTCCAACCGTTTTGCTGGGGGTAAGTTTTGCACTGCTCGATTTTGCGGAGCGGCAGCAACATATTGATTTAAGCCACTGTATTATTATGGATACCGGCGGTATGAAAGGCCGAAGAAAAGAACTCACACAAGCCGAATTACATGATTACTTGCAGGAAGCATTCAATGTGCCTGCCGTTCACAGCGAGTATGGCATGACGGAATTGTTGAGTCAGGCATATTCAAAAGGTCATGGTCGTTACTATCCACCTTCATGGATGAAAGTGTTGGTGCGCAGCGAAGAGGACCCCTTTGACCTACACGATACTGGTGCCGGGTTACTGCTGGTATTAGATTTGGCCAACATTCATAGTTGTTGTTTTATTGAAACGCAAGATGTGGGCCGGGTATACGATGACGGCAGTTTTGAAGTACTTGGGCGCATGGACAATTCGGATATTCGTGGTTGCAGCCTGTTGTTGCTATAAACAAAAAGCCCGGTCACTGTTTGTGCCGGGCTTTTTTACAAATACGTTGGAATTAATTGTAGGCTTTTACCATAAACACGCAGTCTTGCAAACGCTTGATTTGCTCAACCCGGTCAAGGTTGCGAATGCTTGATTTACCGGGTATTTGCAGGTCTTTAAATGCACTGTCTTTTTTCAGTTCTTCAATAGCCCGATTAATATTGCTGGCTTTGGTAGCAAACACCACATCATCCGACTGGCGGTCGC
>JADLHL010000312.1 GCA_020848815.1 Chitinophagaceae bacterium
AATGGAGAAAACCGCTGTGTATAAATACGGCGTTTCGGATGTCCATTGCCGGGGCTGCATCAGTGTTCCTGTCAACAGCATTTCGCCCGGCCTTTCCGGATGTACATTCTTCCCTTCTAAAACGGCTACCGTTTTTCCTGTCGCATCTAACAATTGCACACTAGCATGTATTGCTTGCTGGCTATTGCTGTTAAGTGTAGCAAAAAAACTACCATCTGCTTCTGCTCTCCATGCCACTTCACTAATGTGTACGGCAGGTAAAACCTCCAACCACACAGGCCTGAAGATGCCACCGAAAATCCAAAAGTCAGCCTGCCTTTCTGCTGCGTTTACAGAAGCGTTGGCAGAATGCTTCGATACTTTTACTTCCAGCAAATTTTCTTTGCCATACTTCAGCAATTTACTCACGTTGTATTTGAATGCATAAAAGGCCCCCTGATGAATTTCGCCAGCCTTCTGTCCATTGATGGTTACTTCGGCATCCGTCATTACGCCTTCAAACACCAAATTGATTTGCTTCCCTTTCCAGGCGATTGGCGCATTAAAACGGTGCTTGTACAAACCCTGCTCTTTCCCTCTTACACTGTCTTTGGCAAAGCCATAATCGTACTTACCAAACCCTTGCAATTCCCAACAAGATGGTACAGCAATCTTTGTCCACTTATTGGCATTCATGCCAGCTGTACACATAAAATCCCACTGCACCGTTGCATCGCTGCCAGTACCAGAGAGATATATTTTTTCGCTTTGTTGTGCATTAGCAGAATGCGAAAAAAACATCATGCTGTAAAAGCAACAGAGCAACGCAAAAAACTTATGTTGGTTATTGCGCCAAAATGAAAAAATTGTATGGATAAACCTGATCATAGTTTGCCTGTAATTTTTTCGAGTGACAAAGAAGAGGCTACTTTCTTACCATTCACCCACACACTCAATCCCTTGCCCCGCTTATACTTCGTACCGTCTTCATCCCACACAATGCTGATGATTTTGCCATGGTACAATACATTGTCAAGGCAAAACCATTTCCATGTATCCTGCGGCAGCAATGGCGATACTTCCAACACGTTATCGGCCCGTGGACGCAACCCCACCAAACCAGTAATGATTAAATCATTGAACGTAGAATGATTGTAATATCTGCTCCGTTCTTCATCGCCTTTTAACCAGTAGCCCGTTTTTTCATCGAGGTACTCGCCAATGTATGGGCGGCCACGATAGTATTGCGATTCAACATACGTGTTCAGCAGTTGAAAATAATCTTGCTTCGATACATAAGTGGAAGGGTGCACTTGCAACAAGTTGGCCATACCCGTCAATGTTTGTGCAGTGGCAAATGGCCACACAGCACCATCCCATTCACATTTGCAACACCCGTGTGTTCTGAATTGCGGATGACTTCTGTCGGCAGTAGTGATGCCAAATGGAGCACAAAATGTTTTGGTATCTGTCAGGCTTTTCCAAGCAATATTGTAGCTGCTATCGGGCATATTGAAATACCATGGAATGAAACCAATGGCTTCTTTCACCGCGGCCAATGTATCGCCTAGCTCTTTGCGTACTTCAAAAAAGTTATGTTCACTGTTCCAGAGTTTTGATTGTGCAGCTTCTTTCACGGACTTAGCTTTCTGCAAATAGCTGGCCGCTTTTGTTGCATCTCCTTTCAGATGCCACAAGGATGCCATAGCATTGGCATTGCCATACATATACCCGTTGATGGAAGGTCGTGGATTCTTTTCTTTTCTGCCACCGCTAATGGTTTCTTCCATGGCGTCCCGCACATCGTATTGCCAATACAAACCATCGGGCCGCTGCTTCTCTTTTTCCCAAGCCTGATAGTCAGCATCCAAATCGGGCAACAGATTCAAGACGAAATTCCTGTCCCCATTTACCAAAAAACGATTGTAAATGGCATCCATATTCCAGCTGCTGTAAAAGCGTAGCTTATTCAGCGGCTTTCCGTTATTGCCCCTGTACCAAACCAGCAGGTTCTCATCCATGTACTGTTTGTGGTGCAGCCAGCGAGACTCGTAAATATGATGGCCCAACCCGCTGGAAATAAGATTGTATTTATCGGCATAACTACGCTGCACTAAAAATTCTGTCATCACAAAACCTTGTGGGGTTTTCTTGATGTGTTTGCGCAACGTCCACCAACGGTAATAGTAAATCTCTTCCATGTTTTGCTGCGGACATTCAAACAGCGGAATGTTTTGCTGCATCCAATACCAAGCACTATCATTTGGAATGGCTTGCTCAATATTGGGCGTTTCCATGCTGTTGAAATAATCAACATAATGCTTGAATTGCGCTGGCTTTAATACAAGTGGCTTACGTTGTGCATTTGCATTGAACCACAGCGCCAGGAAAGTCACGAAACTGCACAAGGCTTTACCACTCCAAGCCATTGTTGTGCTTTTCCATTTCAACAATGGCCACTGTTTTGCTATCGAAAACTGTTGCTTCATTGCTGTGTGTGTGTTTTAACTGAATGAATCACATACTTAGCTTCCTTCAATTTTGATTCAGCATTGGCCAAATCATAATCCTGATCGGTGGGTGTATCCGCATTGGGAAAACGCCGTACTTCACCCGTACGAAATGCAATGCGTTGAACCTTTTCTACAGGCTGAAAGAAAACATTGAGTGAAGGTTTTCCATCGTTGATAGTAACAGAATAAAAACGGGTGGCGGTATTCAATTCAATTCGAATGTGCAATTTTTCTCCGGCACGGTACTTACTCAGGCTCTTGTTGCGATAGCCTTGTTTGGTAAGTATGTTCCCAGCACTATCCAAAATCAATCGTAGTGTAGCAGTGCCTTTGCTATCCAGCACTTCCACATACAAATCGCCATGCTGCTGTTGCGCTGGCGTAAGGCTGAAATCAATATTTACCTGCTTCGATGATGGAAACAACCGCTCTGCTTTTGCATAATCAAAAGGATCGCTATCGTGCAGCGATAGTCCGTTTTTATCCAAAGAAACATTACACCACAAAGGGCTATAGATATTCCATTTGTTCCATGCGGCTATAGCGGTATCTGATGTAAAATCATCCTGCACATCAGCTGTTGCTTTGTCTGCAACGGGCACAGGAATTTTGCTCACCCACATATCCTCTTTGTTCATACTGTACGTCACCCACATGTTGCCATCAGCAGGCTTGCCATTCATTTCCTGAATACCCCGCACATACTGTGGGCCATAGCTTTTGTAAGCGCCACCATACCGCATCGAGGTTATTTCACCATTCACCAACAACAGATTGTTGTAATTCAAGCCATCCTTGCTTACACTCACAGCCAATGGCCAGCGAAACTCCGCAGGATTGTACACCGTTGCATAGTTGCCATCGCTGGTGCGCTGGCCCCAAATTTTAGCATTGGCGTTGATAAAACCCGGTGCCCGCAGCGGACCATACTGCCATGTTTTACCTTCATCTTTGCTGATACTCGTTAATGCATATTTCCACAAACCCACCACATGGCCATTGGGCAAATGATAAAAGTTGAATGCCTTAAAATCTTTTTGCAAAGGAATCAGCGGATCATTTCTGTCGGCTTCTTCTACAGTTTGCATCATGAGTAGTGGCGTCGCTAAAACTTCTTCGCATGCTGCCAGCAAAGCTTTATCACCAGATGATTTATAAAACGGATACGCAGTGTTTTGCGCATTGAATGCATGGTTGTAACGCAAAAAATAAATCGGGCCAAAACTGCCGTCTGCTTTTATTTCCCGGATAACACGGCCAATGCCATTGCCATCATTCGGATCATCTTTTGCACCCAATACAATACCGTAAAAACCCAATGCATACAATCGGTTGGCTTTCGATACATAAAAACCAAACCGCTGATGCATTACTGCATAATTGTTGTGTGCTGTATCTTTTTTGCCGGGCTTTACAAAACCATCGGGCACTTTGTATGGCGGAAAAATAATAACAGGTTCCGTCCACTCATACCCATTGGATGAAGATTGTAAAAGTGTTTGTCCGGCACCTTGGTGTTCACCAACAGGATTGCTCAGGTATTCGAGATAAAACTTATTGTTCCAATACGCCAACATAGGTGCGTGGTTATACGTCCATGCAGTAGGCTTTGGTGCATCGGCTCTGTTGGCCCGCATGGTTTGTATGTTGTGCACACCCATAGCCGGTGATAACTGCCCATGATGATAATCGACATTTGCCAGTGTACTGCCTACATATCGAACCGTGTCTTGTGCAGATGCAACATTGGATGTTGCCATGCAAAAGATAACAGCAGCTGCACCTATCGTATTCTTCACTACACGCATAATCATTTTGTATTCTTAATCAACTGCCGGATGAATTTTCTTGTAACGGGCACTATCGTTCCATGTTTGTGACCAATCGGCACCTGCACTTCAGTCGTTACGTTGTTGAATTGTTGAAAGTTGCCGGTGGAATAGGCCTCGTAAATTTTCTTTTGGTAGGAATCGAAATAAATCAACCATTCATCGCCAAGCTTTACCACGGTTGGTCCTTCTGTAAAAGCATCGCTGAAGGGTGCAGAAATGTTTTTCCATGGCCCATTGATGCTATTGCTAAAAGCAACTTTCAAATTGCGTTCCGGTCTTGTATTGTCTTTGAGCACCAATACAAAATCGTTTGCAGCTCTTTGTACAATCACCGCATCAATCACACTAAAACCCGGGTCAAGAAATAATTGGGTTGGCGAAAATGTTTGAAAGTCTTTGGTACTGCTGATATACATGCGATGATTGTTGCTATCAGCCTCCTGCCCTTTTTCGAACCTGCCAGGAATGCAACTGGCCCAAATGATACTGTACGTTTTTGTAGCCGCATCATAAAACAGCTCAGGCGCCCACACGTTTACCGTAGTTGGTTCGTGAGCCATTACCGGTATCAAACGTTGTTCACTCCAATGGATTAAATCTCTGGACGAAGCATAGCCAAATCCTTTATCGCCACGCCAGCTACTGGTCCACACCAAATGAAAAGTACCATCCGGGCCTTGTAACATGGAAGGATCCCGCATTACTTGCTGATTACCTACGGTTGGCTTCAGCAGCACCGTATCCAAATCTGTCCAGTGTTTGCCATCGAAACTGTAGAGCATGCGTAGCCCCGCATCTGCAGGTTCGTGAAAGGATGTAAACAAATACCCTTTGCCTGCACAAGAAGTCAGGAAAACACAAACTGCTATGTAAACAAAATACCGCATGTTTATTTTTCAATCACCAATACCCAGTCGTTACCATTGGCTTCATCGCCCGGCGGATCAAATATTACTTCACCTCTTTTGGCAAAAGTTTCTATCGCCATTTGCTCACCGGTAGCAGGCTTTATCCAATAGGCTTTTGTGGGGGTAAACATGATTCGGTTCATGTACAATTTGAATGAACGACCGGTGTATACATAAAACATCGCCAGCTTATTAGAAGCAGCTGCTGCTACACGGGCATAGCGTTCACCATTGTCTACTACCAAATGCTGAGCTGCAGCACGGTAAAAGAAATCTTTGCTTTCAATCAGTTTTTTCAGCTGTTGCATTTGCGTAGCACCCGGAGCCAGCAATGCTTGTTTCCAATTCATGGTCACACCATAGTTGGCGGTCCAATCGCCGGCATTGTTGAATTGCATCACCGCATTTTCGCCATAGGTAAAGCCAGCACCACCGGCAAAAACACTCCAGTAAGCATAGCGGCGCAAATCGGCATCGGTCCAGCGGGGTTGCAAACTATCATGCAAACCATGCGGAATGTTTTCATACGAAGGCTCACCATCCAACGTTGGTTTTACCGGGCTGAGTTTGTAATCTAGTGCCACGTACTTCCAGTTGTCTTCGCCAAAGTGATATGTTTCCGTAGCTACGGTATCCTGAGCATAATCTTTATGCCCACTCTGAAACATATTGAAATCGAGCCAGCTACTGTTTTGAAACCATTCGCTGGAAGTTGTTCTTCCCCTTGGATGAAAAGTCATGAGGTGATTGGGGTCGTATTGCTTGATGGTTTTGCCCAACACTTCCCAAACTTCGCCACCTTCTGTACCTCTTACATCGCCACCATTCAACCAAATGATGTTTGATTTTTTGCCAAAGCGCTGCGCTAAAAATTGGCCATATACTGTAGCCTGCTCCGGCGTTACTTTTCCGCCTTTTACATTGCTACCCCACACGGGTACCAGTGCCATGTACATGCCCCGTTTGGCCGCTTCATCTATAATGTATTCCACGTGATCCCAATAATCGTATGCTTCTGCATTGTCGGGATTTTTCCCTTCCGTTACATTGGGCTTCGACACATCTTCATTTCGCAAAGCCAAATCGCCGTACACATTTTTGGTATTGTTCATGTCGTGCAGCACCATTACCTGTATCACATTAAATCCCTGCGACTTTCGTATATCCAGGTAGTGCACAGCATCCTGCCGATTGCATTTTACAAACAACAACCAGCCGGTATCGCCCAACCAAAAAAAGGGTTTTCCATCAACCGTTTGAAAATACCGTTGATTGGATGACACCTGCAACAAAGGCAACTGCGCCTGTGCAAACAACTGAAGCAACATGCCTATCGATACTAAATACTTCTTCATAATCCTAAATCAGTTATTCAATCTTGAACAGTGAATTGGTGAGTGTTGCCGTTGTACACAATAGAAGCTTTGCCATTGCTCAGGATATAGACGCCTTCTTCTTTCGCAGGTACAGGTTTCATGCCCACAGCTTTTTCCAATATTGCTGCATCTATATTGGCAGGCAAAACGGGTAAGCTACCACCCGCCATCAAAACAGCGATTCCGAATTCGGGATAATTATCACCGCTGTACATCACTGCTTTCTCAGGAAACTTCTGTTTGTATTCGAGTACAGCACGGTACACTTGCCCGAAGCTGGTCTTCTTTGGTTTCTGTAACCGTGCATGTTGGCGTGGCGCCAGGCTTACGCCACCAGCAGGTGCATACAAAGTACCATCTGCCTGATAGTGCCAGTAGCGTATGTCTATGATGTTGATGAGTGCCGCATATTTGGGATTCGCCAAAATACTATCCTGCACATCTTTTGTTATGCTCAATGCAATGAGCGGTTGCTTGCCGGTTTCCTTTTTCCACTCTGCAATTACATCCAGCCAAAATTGTACAAAGTGCAAAGGGCCGGTATATTCTTCGCTGACGCTGTGAATAACCGCATGGTTATTGCTGAAGTTATTGAGACACTGCCGTATGTATTGGCGGTGCAATGCTCTGCGAACCGGATGGCTGATATCATAAAATTGTTCGGCGTAAAAAATGCGTTTGTCACCAGCATAATTCACCGGCTCTACAAAACCTGTGTTATTGATATTGTTGGCCGTACGCCATGGAAAATCTGCATAGTGAGCTCCGGCTTCAATAATGTTGTGCTGGAAGTAATGCTGTTGCAGCAATACCAAACCGTTAGCATCAGCTGCATTGGCAAATGATTGTAACCGGCTCCAATAAAAAGCATTGTACTTGGTTAAATCATACTTACTCAATCCATCCCATGCCGTGCCTTGGCCACTGCGGGCAAATGGCTGCTCATAAAATGGTGGCCACACTTCACCATCCATTCTTCTCACCCGCTGATGATCATCTCTCCTTCTGTCGTACCAAAGACCGTAGTTGTGTTCCAACATTACGGTGCCTGTCGCCTTCATGTCAACAGCCACTTCTTTAATATTATCGGTCAAACCTTTGCCGTAGCGACCGGGCACAAAACGAGTGAGGTGCGGTTTAGCATTGGCAATGTCTTTGGCGCTAAGGCTACCACTCCACCATTGCACATTGGTACGTTTACCAGCCAGCAAATGGCCATCTCTTACCAATACCCCTTGCTTCAGTTGTGTAACCGGAAAGGGATCAGTTGGTCGGGAAACAATTTCTACAATATCAGCAATGGATGGTGCGGCAGTTGTTGTTACAGGCAACGCATTTCGTTTGGCAGCAGCTTCAATCCATGTCTTCAACAGTGGCTTGGGCTGCATGGCTTCTTTACTCAGTTGCAATGCCACCGCTACCGAAGGGCTACTACTTGCCTCCGTAGACACCGGCATCAGCCGTGCCAAAGCGGCTACATCTTTTTTCAAACGCTCTTGCAGTTGTGCATAATACAAACTGCGGGGCTGTATGGTATTGTTCGATTCGTTCCAGTAACCATCGCCTGCAAACTGACTCCAGCTGCCAAACGCCCAATTTTGTGCTGTAGGTGGCTGATAGCAATCTATACGGGCTGCACTAGAATTCCAAAACACACAGTTGGCAGCCGCCCAGCCAGCACCATTTGCATCCTGTCCTCTGTTGCCAAAACGCAATGCGTTGCCATCTACAGCTACCACATCCATCAGCACTCCGCTTGCCCAGCTGTCTATGGCGCCGCTAAAGCTGTACGGCAAAATAGATTCACATTGCACGAATGCATTGGGGCCGGCGGCACAAAAACCGGCAGCAAAATCATGATAGCCATTTTCGGCATAGCAGCGCTGAAACAAAGTTTGCTGGCCGCTGGTGAAGAAGGTATACCTACGTTGACCGCCAATTTCAGAAATGGGTTGTGTAGCAATACAATCTTCTACGGTGATACGTTGCGCCGTTTCCAACACCCGCACAGCACTGCCTGCAAAATGCTGAAAACTCACCTGACGCACCCAACAGTCAACAGCATTTTCAATGCCAATAGCATCCCAACGATGATCTTCGTCTTTTGCATTGGCTTTGTTATAAGCAGAAACGAGTTGCAAATTTTCCACACCAGATTGAGTTATCCGGCCGGGCCATTGTATCAACTGCACAAATGCAGATCCGTATTGTACATCCAATGCCGTTGTAATGGGTGCATCCAATTCCAGTTGATGGCCACGAATGGCCGTGATGGTTCTGTCGAAAAATAAATCTCTTTCACCCGGCTTCCAACCCAGCGCCGTAATACCGCCACCAAAATGGTCGGTACCCAAAGCTTGTATCCATGCTGCAGTGGATGGCCGGTGAATGCGAACATGATGGCCGACCTGATAGACAGCAACATCAGCCACTGTGACCACGTTGCTATTGACAGGCACATACTTATCTGTAATGGCTTGCGTATGCAGCACTGTGGGTTTTCCTTCACCCAACAGGCGCAGTAAAGTTTCGCGGCTGGTGCCGGTACCGGTAATGCGTGTGCCTTTTGCAAAGGCCCCACTACCACGCAGCACCACACCTGATGAATCGATGCGCAAAGAGCCGCTCACTTTATACTCACCAGGCAACAATTGAACAGCACCCCGAAAACCTTGTGCATCTTTCGGCATACCACTTACATAATCAATTGCCAGTTGAATGTTATCAGTGGCATCTTTTGTGCTAAGTGGCACATACACTTTTGCTGGCACTACAGGTATGGCTTGCACAGATGCTTTGTAGCCACAATACGAAAAATCGGGAATGCGATTGCCCAATGTATCGGGCTTGTATTGAAGTTGTCCTTTCTCTACATACAAAGGCGGCACAGGCTTCGCCTGCTTTTGTGCAAACGAAGCCTGTACTACCAGCATCAGCAATGCTGCATTTATCAAACGATATGAATATGCTACTCGAATCATGTTTGTTCATTCTACTGTATAAAGCTATCTAAGGAATGAATGCCAAGCTGCATACAGTGCGAAATGTAACCGCAGAAGTTATTTAGCTGCCACAACGGGTTTTACAGTCTTTACATCAACCACGCTGTTCAGGAAATTTTCAATATTGCTGTATCCGTTTTTCGCCAGCTTGCCAGCGTCGGTGGCATTGTTGGCGTTCAAACCCATTTTGATTTCATAGGCATCGGGCATACCATCATTGTCGCTGTCTTTGTAAGGCATTCCTTTATACTCGGGATAGCCACCTACTTGTGCAGGATCAGTAATGATGCCTTGCTTGTAAGAATCGATTGGCAAACGACGATGCTTGAATTGCGTTTCTGGCAATTTCACATCAGCATTATATTC
>JADLHL010000313.1 GCA_020848815.1 Chitinophagaceae bacterium
GTGGCAGCCGCATAGCCCATGTTATGTCCTGCAAGGATTACACCGTTAGTGGCGAGCAGTTTTCCATTGCAGCATGTGCCGATTGCAGCGTTCGTTTCACCCAGTCCGTACCCGATGCTGCGCATATTGGACCTTACTACCAATCCGACAATTACATTTCGCACAGCGATACCGACAAAGGCCTCATCAGCAAACTCTACAAACTGGCCCGTACTTACACGCTGGCCAAAAAGCGGAAAGATGTACAACGGGCCACACAGCGCCGCACCGGCCAATTGCTGGATGTAGGCTGTGGAACCGGCGCTTTCTTACACGCCATGCAGCAGGCAGGCTGGCAGGTTACCGGTCTGGAACCCGATGCCACCGCAAGGGCCAATGCACAACGTTTGTACAACCTGCAGCCGCAAGATCCCGCAGCACTGTATCACATGCCGGCGCAGCAGTTTGATGCCATTACCATGTGGCATGTGCTTGAACATATTCATGATTTACATGGCTATTTCCAGGCATTCCAGCATTGCCTCAATGCCGATGGAACGCTGATGATTGCCGTGCCCAACTACCTCAGTAAAGATGCGCAGCAGTACGGGCGGCATTGGGCCGCTTACGATGTGCCGCGTCACCTCTATCATTTTACCCCGGCCAGTATTGAAGTGTTGGCTCGTCAGCATGGTTTTGTGGTAAAAAAAGTACAGCCCATGTGGCTCGATGCTTTTTACATCGCCATGCTCAGCGAACAATACCAAAATGGCAAAGGCAATTTGCCGGCAGCTTTTTTCGCCGGTTTGCGCAGCGTGTGGCATGCCTATCGCCACCCCGGCACCTGCAGCTCACAAGTATACTGGCTGCAAAAGCAAGCCTAGTTTTTTTGGGGGGGGATGAGCAGTTGTGTACTGTGGCAACTGCGTTGTGTCTCCCGATAGCTATCGGGACACGTCATCTGCATCGCTTCGTGGCAACAATTTCGCACAGAGGACACAGAGGGCTCAAAGTTTATTTTTTATCTGCGTAAATCTGTTTCGTCCTTTCAATCCGCGTCCCATTATCCTCGTCCCATTTATTCATCCTACGCATAAGCCACAAACTAAAACCTTTAGTATTATCTTCGTGGGCACATGTATGCCATAGTAGATATTGAAACCACCGGAGGCAATGCCAGCAGTGGCGGTATTACCGAAGTAGCTATTGTGTTGCACAACGGCCTTGAGGTGGAGGGCAAGTTTGAAACCCTAATTAATCCTGAGCAATACATACCGGCTTACATCACTGCACTTACCGGCATCAGCAATTACATGCTGGCCGATGCACCCACATTTCCCGAAGTAGCTGACCGCATTTTTCGTTTGCTGCAAGGGCGGGTGTTTGTGGCACACAATGTCAATTTCGATTTTTCTTTTCTGCACCACCATTTACAAATGAACGGCTATCAGTGGCAGGCAAAAAAGCTGTGCACCGTTCGCTATGCCCGCAAAGTGGTACCGGGTTTGCCTTCGTATAGTTTGGGCAATTTGTGCCGGAGTGTGGGTATCGACATCAGCAACCGACACCGGGCAGGTGGTGATGCCATGGCTACGGTTGAACTGTTTGAGCATTTACTGGCCAACGATCCGGAGCAAAAGCATTTGCAACATTTTCTGAAAGGCAAAACACCCGATACGTATTTGCCCATGCATCTGCCGGCAGAGCAAATGCATCAGTTGCCATTTTCCCCCGGCGTATATTATTTCAAAGACCAGCAGGGCAAAGTGGTGTACGTGGGCAAGGCTAAAAATTTGAAATACCGGGTACGCAGCCATTTTGCCAACAATAGCGGCAGCAAAAGGAAGCAGGATTTCATCCGGCTCATCCACAATATTGAATACAAAGCCTGCCTTACCGAAATGCATGCCTTGGTGCTGGAAGAACTGGAGATCAAAAGAATTTGGCCATTGTACAACCGCAGCCAAAAAAGACCGGTGCAATTGTATGGCTTGTATGCCCTGCACGACCAGCGTGGATTTATGCGGTTGGCTGTAGAAAAGCGCAAAAAGAATTTACCCGCCATTGCTAGTTTTCACCGCTCCGAAGAAGGCTATATGTTGGGCCGCAAACTCATGCAGCAATTTGATATCAACGAGCAGCTCTTGTTTGTAACGGGGCAAGTGCAAGAGCCGGCAGAACATTACGAACAACACAATGGCAAGATGGAAGCAGCCATAGATTTTTTGCAGGAGCAGCTACCCTCCTGCGTGATGTACGAGTGGGGTGAAACGGAAAAAGGCGAACCAGCCACGGTGTTGTATTCCATTGAAAAAGGATTGTTTACCGGGTGGGCTACCATCCCTCAGCATGTAGTGCCCATTGACCGTAAAGCATTCAACTGGCAAACCTGTTCCGATAATGAATACATAAGAGCCATGTTGTTTCGCTTTGCCGATGCACAGCCTCAGCAGTGTGTGTTAAATTGTTAATCTCTGATACACTTCCTGTTTTTTCATTTTTTTTGAGACATGAAGAAACTCACCATCCCATTTGTGTTTGCTATTGTTTGTGCTGCATGCGGCGGCAATAGTCAATCCGAATCAGCGGATATAGCTGATTCTACCAACGCACCCGGCGAAACGGCGCTGTCACTTGTCAGAGAAAACGTCAATCCAAAGCCCGTTGCCAATTTCGAGAAAAAGATTCCGAACGAATTGAACAACTGGTATTTCAGGGTACAGCTGTATGAAACACCCAATCGCTTTCAATACAAGCTGTCGATGCAGTATCAGGAAGTAACAGGAGAGGATACACTACGCATTCCCAACCTGGGCAAAGAGCCGAGAGTGGAAATAAAACCCGGCAAATCTGAATACAGTTGCATCCTTGGTTTTTATGATCAGGACGGCGTATTCAGGGAATACAAAGAAGTGTCGGTAAAAGATGAATCGCTCAGTTTGACTACGCTGAAACGATACGCCGTTTCTGGTGGCGAATAAAATTTAGAGTGCTTGTTGCTTTTCTGCAGCAAGCACTTCTTCTATGTACACCACATTGGTGTGTTCTGTTTTCAAAAAACTTTTAGAAGCCCGCTTTATTTTCAACAGTGATAGCAGCTGGCGAAAGGCAAATGCGGGAAGCATCCAAACATGCCTACGCATGGCACTGTTGCTGGTATGCGTGGCTACAATGCCGGCAATGCCCACAAAAAAAGCCAGCATGATTGAAGCCCACA
>JADLHL010000314.1 GCA_020848815.1 Chitinophagaceae bacterium
ACAGCGAGTTTCTTACGGAACACACCTTCAGCGGTTGTCAGTTCCAGTTCGATACGCTCCAGTTCTTCGGGGCGAAACTTCACGGTAACAGTGTGGTTCTTTACGTTGATACGATCAACGAACAACAACTCTCCCATTTCGTCGGCAATACGGAAAACTGCGGGCTTTTCGTTTGCTTGCTGCAGTTGCACTTGCAGGTAGATGAAGCGTTCATCTGAACCATAGTGGCGAACTACTATATTACCTGCGTTTTGATTTTCAGTTTTGCGGGTGTTTGATTTGCGGGCAAAGGTTTCGCCGGCAGGAATCATTGCCATTACCATGGCTGCGATTGCGATAATAAACGTGTACTTTTTCATAACTCTTGCGATTTTTAATGGTTTAATAAATCCGTTTCGATCTATTCACTTCTTCATTTCATTCGGCTAACAATCGAAGAGTTGAAACCGTAAGTAAAAACGTGCATGTGTGTTTTTGTATACGGTGTTCCATGCATCTGGTTGTGTTGGTGTGTGTATCAATTGATAGTGCAAACATAGAACTCATTTTTAGCGAAGCACAACCCGATTTGGCTTTTAGGCATGATACCTAAACAGCCAACCAAACGCTAAAACCCTTGCCAGCATTGAGTTTCAACAACACATCTCCATCATGCCCAACGGTAAATTACGAAAATGTTAATGCCCTTTTTGCTGCGAAAAAGGGCATCATTCAGACAAATACATGACATTTTACTGAAACAAAAAGGCCACATCTTCAATGCTTAATTCTTGCATCAGGCCATCTTCTGTAGTAATTAATGACTCGGCTAATTTCTTTTTCCGGTCTTTCAATTGCAATATCTTTTCTTCTACTGTATGCTTGCAAATCATACGGTACGCAAATACGGGCTGCGTTTGTCCAATGCGGTGCGTTCTGTCAATCGCCTGATTTTCTACTGCGGCATTCCACCACGGATCTACAAGAAATACATAATCTGCTGCGGTTAAATTCAATCCGGCATTGCCTGCTTTCAAACTAATCAACATCACCGAAGCATCGGTATCTGTTGATTGAAAAGCATTCACTAACTCCTGCCGCTTGTGTGCAGGTGTACTGCCATCTATCCTGCTGAAAACAATACGATGCTGCATCAACGCTTGCTCCAATACATCGAGCATGCCTGTGAATTGTGAGAACACCAGTGCCTTGTGCTGCGGAATAATTTGTTTCAGCTCTTCCATCAACACATCGGTCTTAATGCTGTCTTCACAAAACAGATCAGCATCTTTCACCAGTGCCGGACTATTGCATAACTGGCGCAACTTGGTCAGGCCAGCCAACACCGATAGCTTGCCTGCCTGCAATCCTTTTTGTTCAATTTCCAACAATACACTGCCGCGTATTTCCTCTTTCAACGATTCGTAAGCCATGCGCTGATCATGCCCCATGTGGCACCACAATATCGATTCGGTTTTCTCCGGCAAATCAGCCGCCACCTGTTCCTTAGTTCGACGCAGAATAAAAGGCGCAATCATTTTTTGTAACGCAGCCGCTTTCTCCTCATCCTTTTGTTGCTCTATGGGGTAAGCATATTCCCTGCGGAAAAACTCCTTGCTGCCCAGCATACCCGGCAACAAAAAATTGAGCTGCGCATACAAATCAACCGTTCCATTCATCACCGGTGTGCCACTTAGTGCAATGCGAAACGGTGCCTGCAGTTGTGTAATGGCCCGGGTTATTTGTGCCACCGGATTTTTGATGTAATGACTTTCATCTATCACCACTGTATTAAACGTAACGGCTGCAAATAGTTCAACATCCTGCCGCAACGTACCATAGCTGGTAATGAGTACCTGATACTGCTCGTCTGTTATCCAGTCAGCTTTACGTTGTGCTCCGTGATAAGCCATGCTGCGCAATACCGGCGCAAATTTTTCCAACTCCTGCTGCCAGTTGTACATCAGCGAGGCGGGGCACACTACCAAAAAACGGGCGGTATTGTCTTGCTCAAACCGATGCGCTAAAAATGCAATGGTCTGCAAGGTTTTACCTAAGCCCATATCATCGGCCAGGCAGCCGCTGCCACCTGCTTCGGCCAGCAGCCGCAACCATTCATATCCTTTCTTTTGATACGGCCGCAATGCTTGTACCTGCAGGGTTTGCGGCAATGCATACAACGCATCTTCCTGCTGCTGCCACTGCGTCCATTGTTGCCACCACTGCTCTGGCAGCACTTGCGTCAATTGGAGTGCGTTATCATCGGTGGCATCCAGGCTCATGGCCAACCAGCGGGGCACTTGCAGCTGATCGCCCTGCACCCGGCTATGCTTTACCATGCCTGCGTATTGGCGCAACCATTCTTCGCCCAATACACCGAGGCTACCATCTTTCAGCATCACTGCTTTTTGTCCGTTGAGCAGCATTTTTTGCAAATCGGACAATGGAATTTTTTCTTTTCCAAAACTCACCTGCATGCTCACCTGCAACACATCTACCAGCTCTTGCAGTATCTGCAGTTTTGTTTCGGGTTTGTAGGGCGCATATTTAAAATGCCTGAGCAAATCCATGCCCCGCAGTTCAATATCCGCATCCAGCAACTGATGATAGACTTTCAGAAACCAGCCTTTCTTTTGCGCATCTGCAAAGCTGAGGTAGTAGTACCCGTTGTATTGGCGGCTGAAGTTTGGATGCAAGCCTTGTAAAAATTGCACCAGCGATTGCTCCGCTGTTTCATCGCGGTGAATGTGCAGCGTTGCATCATCTTGTTTGTATTTGGTGATAGGTTCGTACGCCCCCTCTACCACACAGTCTTCATACACAAACTGTGGGGTGAGCATGAGAAAAGCATTGTTGAGTTCGCTGAGCAACACCCGGCGGGCTGGCGCTGTGGTAATGGCGACAGCATCTTCCAATGCATCGGCCTGCACCTCAAAACCCTGCTGGCGAATGTGATTGGCCACGCTCCTTGCATAGTCAATGGCCGGCATGGATTGCACATCCCAGGTATGTTCATCCAGCCATTCCAACAACTCGTAGCAACGCAGCGGCAGGTGCAAATACTGGTGGTCCTTTTCCAGTAAAAAATAAAACCGCCGGTATTCTGCCAGCAATGTTTTTTCCTTTCCTTTTTCTACCCAAACATCAATTTGTGGTGTATCGTTTTGTACAGTTATGCAAAACGATAACATCACGGCAAAGGGATGGTACACACAAGGTGCCGTTACCATTTTATTGGTAGCAACATGCGGCAGCCGGTGGTACCATGATAGCTGTTGTCCATATTGCTTGAGCTGACCCAGCACCTGCAAAAAATAACGGGCCATGGCTTTGTCGTAAAAAGCCGCCCAGTCGGTAGCAGTGCGTTGCAA
>JADLHL010000315.1 GCA_020848815.1 Chitinophagaceae bacterium
AAACCGGCAACCCTATTGCTGGCGTAAGCGTGGTGGTAAAAGGAAAACCATTGGGTACACAAACCGATATGGACGGTCGTTTTAGCATTAGTCTTAATGCCTCGGGCGATGTATTGCTGCTTACCGTAGTAGGCTACGAAGCCCGTGAATACAAACCCGATGGCCAGCCCGATGTTAGCATCATTATGGCACCTTCTGCTGCTGTGCTGAGCGATGTGGTGGTGGTAGGTTATGGTACCCGCTCCCGCAAAACATTGAGCACCGCCGTTTCTTCAATCAACTCAAAAGAAATAACCGCTACACCAGTAGCCGATGCCGGACAAGCCCTGCAGGGCCGTGTAGCTGGTGTAACCATTGTGCAAAACAGTGGTGCTCCGGGTGGTACAGGTGGTACCAGCATCAAAATCCGTGGTATCAGTTCGCTTACCGGTACCAACAATCCATTGGTGGTGGTAGATGGTTATCCGCTGCCCGACCAAGGCGCCGATAACGTGCTCAACTCCTTTGGCACCGGCGATATTGAAAGCATTGATGTATTGAAAGATGCGGCTGCAGCTTCTATTTATGGAGTACGTGCCTCCAACGGTGTAATTATGATTACCACCAAGCGGGGCAAGGCGGGCAAAACCAACCTGAACGTAGATATGTACCGCGGTATTCAGCAAGCATGGCGCCTGCCCGAAATGCTGAATGCAAAAGAATACGCCATTTTAAACAGTGAAGCACGTATTGCCAGTGGTCTCAGTATCTTACCCAAGCTGGCCGACCCCGATGCTATTGAAGCACAATACGGCAAGGGTACCAACTGGATGGATGAAGTATTTAGAAAAGCAGCCATTACGAATTTTACCTTAACGGCTTCTGGTGGTTCGGCCAACGCTCAGTATTTGCTGTCGGCAGGCTATTTTAAGCAAGATGGTATTTTGTACAAAACTGATTACGAACGTTTCAACCTGCGTTTTAATGGTGATGTAAAAGTGGGCAAACGCCTTAAAATTGGCAACTCACTCATGATGAGTAAGTCAATTGAACATGGTGCCGATACCTACACCCCATTCAATAGTATTTTGCTGTTGGCGCTTACTTCGCCACCCACCGTTACACCACGCAATGCTGATGGCACTTATGCCGGTGGCAACGGTTCTACCGATGGCTTCAACGAACCCAACCCCATTTATCAACTCGAAGTACCACAGAACTCGTACATCAAGTATCGCATTACCGGCAATATTTTTGCCGAGCTGGAACTGATGAAAGGACTGAAGTTTAAAACCCTGCTGGGTGGCGATTTCAACTATGCTGAAAACCGCAATTTTAGCCCTGCAACTACTTCTACCGGTGGCCGCCCCATTGTACTCACCGGCTACTCTACCCAAAAAGGTTTTTACCCCGACTATCTGGCCGAAATGACTTTGTCGTACGATAAAGTATTTGCCGGTAAGCATAAGGTAAATGCACTGCTTGGCTACACCACACAGGAAAACCGCTACTCCTATGTATTGGCCGGTCGTGGTGGTAATTTCTTACAGCTTATTCCGGTGCTCAACAACCAGGTGTTTTTGCCCACCGATATTTCGCAGACCTACAACGCTGCCGAAGACGGCATCAACAGCCGCCTCATTTCTTACGTAGGTCGTGTAAACTACGATTTCGATAACCGTGGTTTCTTCTCCTTCTCGCTACGCCGCGATGGTAGCTCCAATTTTGCGCCGCAAAATAAGTTCGCCATGTTCCCGTCTGTATCTGCCGGCTGGCGTTTAACGGCTGAGCCATTTATGCAAGATGTTCGCTGGTTGAATGAATTGAAACTGCGTGGTAGCTTTGGCTACACCGGCAACCCCAACGTAGCAGCAAATGCATACATACAAGCCATCAACCAAAGTTTCCAGTACACATTTGGCAATAGCAATGGTTCGGGTGGTATTGTTCAAGGTGCTGCTCCCAGCCGCTCTTACAACCCCGATATTAAATGGGAGAAAAACGAGCAGCTGAACATTGGTATTGATGCGGCAGTGCTGGATAACAAAATCCGTTTTTCTGTAGATGTATATCAGCGCCGTTCTAAAGATTTGATATTGTATGTGGCTCCGCCATTTGTATCAGGTACGTATGAAGCTGTTCCTTACAACACCGGTACGTTGCAAAACCGTGGTATTGATTTTACCGCCAATGCAAGCATCGTCAGTAAGAAAAACTTTAGCTGGAATGTCAACGCCGTGTTGGGTACATACAAAAACGAAGTGATTTCACTGGGCCTGAGTGCACCGCTGGATGGTGGTTTTACCCGCATTACCGGTGGTAGCCTGCGTACGGTACAAGGCATGCCAGCCAACTTCTTTTATGGCTTTGTAACCGATGGTATTTTCCAGAGCTATGACGAAATAGCGAAGAGTGCAAGACAAACTGCCGGTTCAGATCCTACCACTTCTACAGCCCCCGGCGATATCAAGTTTAAAGACCTCAATAATGATGGCGTAATTGATGATAAAGACCGTACCAATATTGGTAATGCCAACCCCACTTTCACGTATGGCCTTACCAATACCCTGAGCTATAAAGGCTTGGAGCTAACCGTGTTTGTACAAGGTAGCGAAGGTAATAAGGTGCTCAACTTTACCCGTTGGTATACCGAAGGAGGTGTGAGCAATGGTAATTACTCTAAAGATGTTATCAACCGTTGGACTGGCCCCGGTAGCAGCAATAGTATGCCACGCATGGTGCTCAACGATCCTAACGGCAACAACCGTGTAAGCGACCGCTTTGTAGAAAATGCCTCTTACCTGCGCATTAAAAATGTACGCCTGGCTTACTCATTACCAGCGGCATGGGTTCGCTTCCTCAAAATACCACGGGCACAGATTTACGGCAATATCCAAAACCTGCTCACATTCACCGGCTATACCGGCCTCGACCCCGAAGTGGGCGGTGGTGTTGATCTTGGATTTTACCCACAGGCACGTACATTCTCTATTGGTGCCAATATCGATTTCTAATGCCATTAAAATCATTTACCATGATGACGAGAATTATCAATATTGGTACACTGTTATTGCTCATTGCAGCAATACTGTCGGGCTGTACCAAAAAAGACCTTACGATTGAACCCACTGTGCCACTCAGCACAGTCGACAATTATTTTCAGACAGAAGCACAAGCCATTGCTGGTATCAATGCCGTATACACTCCTTTATCTGCCATTTACAATGGCGCTGCCTGGCATATAGGCGATATCATGAGTGATGATACCGACCTGGGCGGTGGCGGCGGTGGCGATGGCCTTGAAACTGCCGAGCTCGACAATTTTACCGTGAATGCTTTTAACCCAATCATTAATGTATTGTGGGCACAGAGCTATTACGGTATACTCCGTGCCAATCTGGTATTGGAAAAAGTGCCTGCCATACCTGTAATGAGTGAAACGGTGCGGGCAAGAATTTTAGGCGAAGCCCGCTTTCTGAGAGCATTATACTACTGGCACCTGGTTCGTGCCTTTGGTGATGTGCCCCTGTACACGAACGTTATTACTGCACAAGAGTCGAGTGTAATTGCACGTTCGCCCAAGCAGCAGGTATTCAACCAGATTATTACTGATTTGAAAGCTGCTGAAACCGCATTGCCAGTTCGCTACAGCGGCGCCGATTTGGGCCGTGCTACCCGTGGTGCAGCCAAGGGCCTGCTCGCCAGTGTGTACCTGTGGCAGGGCGATAAAACCAACGCAGCCATTAAAGCCAAAGAGGTAATTGATGCGGCTACTTACAGCCTGCTGCCCAACTATGCAGACAACTTTAATCTCGATTTGGAAAATGGTCCTGAGTCGGTGTTTGAAGTGCAGTACAGAAGTGGTGGTGGCCAGTGGAGTGATTTTGGAGCGGGTCATAAACTCAATACCTTTTTTGCACCCCGTGCACAAGACATTGTACAAAGCAGCGGCTATGGATGGAATGTGCCGACCAAAGATTTTGCCGATCAGTATGAAAAGACCGGCAGCAGTTATTCCACCATTATTGATAAGCGTCGCCCCGGCAGCATGTGGATTCCCGGCGACAAGTTTGGCACTTATACGCAGCCAGCGCAGTTAGTAGGTACTCCGTTGGGGCTAAATGTGCGGAAGTATTTTGTGCCCATCACCAATACCTTGGGCGATAACGGTGGCTGGACTTGTGCACTCAACGTGCCCATTATGCGCTACAGCGAAATATTGCTGATTTATGCTGAAGCTGCCGGCCCTGCATTAGGCAAGCCATTTGCCGATCAGGTACGTGCCAGAGCAGGCCTTGCAGCACTGCCAACAGGCCTTACAGATGCACAGTATCTGGCAGCTATCTATAAAGAACGCCGTCTCGAATTTGCATTCGAAATGCACCGCTGGTACGATTTGTTGCGTCATCCTGATTCTAATTATTTCATTACCGTTATGCGTGCCCATGGCAAAACCAATGTAGCGGCCAAGCACCGCTACCTGCCCATACCGCAGGGCGAACGGGATAAGAATCCCAACCTCACTCAAAACGAAGGATATTGATACCACCCAAAACGATTTTGTATATGAAACGATTACATCAATACATTGTAGTGGTTATGGCAGCAGCCATCACATTGATGACTGCCTGTACCAAAACCATTCCGGAACTTAGTGGCACAGCATCTGTAGCCGACTTTAGCTTTGTGCAAGCACCTGCCAGCGATACGCTGCCTTATGCGTACAAAGTGCAATTCACCAACCTGAGTAAAGAAGAGTTTTTATACCAGTGGGATTTTGGCGATAACGCAGCGTTATCATCAGAAAAAAGTCCACTGCATACCTACAAAGTAGGTGGCACCTATGATGTACGCTTAACAACCGTTGGCACAAACGGCAACAATTCCATTACCAAAAAAGTATTTGTGAATGATGCTTGCAGCAATGCCTTCTTTAAAGCACTCACCAATTGTGGCTCAGCCGAATGGACATGGAGCCTCGATGGCGACGCTATTCGGGTATTGTCGCCCGATGGTACACAAGTATACTTTGCCGGTTCGGCAGCCGGTTGCCAGGCCGATGATGTATACAAGTTTGGTGCAGACGGTTCTCTGATTTATGACGCAAACGGCCAAACCTTTGATGTGCAAAGTGGCTATAGCTGTCAGGCGCCAAAAGCAAATGCTACCGCTTATAAGGTAGTAGCCAAAACAGGCCAGCAACCCGTGATTATTTTGGGCCCCACCAGCAATGGTGTTGGGAGCCCCTTCATTGGTACTACCGATGTGGTACGCAACAACAGCTATAAAGTGATAGCCTATACAGAATCAACAATGACGTTGCAATCTGTATTGGGTGGTGGTGAGCTGTTGGAAGTAAAACTGAAACGCAAAGTGGCGCTTACACTCGCCGACATCAAGCAACTGTTGACTGGTGCAACCAGCAAATCATGGAAGCTGGATGGAACACCCGGGGCCAATGCTATTATTGTAGGTACAGAAGGCAATCCTTCCGAATACTTTGGTGGTGGTCCGCTGGCAGATTGCCAACTGGATGATGTGTATACATTCACCGCCGCCAATGCGGTAAACTACAATGCCAACGGTTCTACATTCAATGGTGGTAATATTGCGCCCAACTACAACTGTGGCGACAATCGTTCTTACAACAGCCCATTCACTTTTGCAGCTACCAGTGGTGGTGTAGCAGGTTTGGCTACCGTTACATTGCCCGGCACACCATTGCCAGCGTTTATTGGCACTACCGATGTGCCTGATAATACGTATCGCATTATTGATATTTCTCCTACCCGTATGACGCTTCGTGCAGGTAACGGAAGCGGTACTGTGTTCCAGTTTAAAATGGTAGCACAATAACCCTCACATCAAAAAAATAGTTATGAAGAAAATATTGTATTCCATAGTAACGCTTGCTGCAGTGATGCAGCTTGGCGGTTGCACCGAAGAAAAGGTAATTCCACCCATTACTGCACCGCAGGTAATTATTGATAAAAACTGGAAGTTTGAAACCACTCCTACCTGGCAAGACAACTTTGACGGCACCAGCGTAGACCAAAGCAAATGGACTTTTGAAACCGGCGGTAGCGGCTGGGGAAACAACGAACTGCAGAACTATACCAATGGCGGCAATGCCAAAATTGAAAATGGTGCGTTGGTAATAGAAGCCCGCCGCGAAAACAGTAACGGTCGCGAATACAGCAGCACCCGCATGATTTCAAGAGGCAAGGCTGAATGGTTGTATGGAAGATTTGAAATCAGGGCCAAGCTGCCGAAAGGCCGCGGTACATGGCCCGCCATATGGATGCTGAGTGCCGACAATAGCTATGGCAACTGGCCCGCCAGTGGCGAAATTGATATTATGGAACATGTGGGTTACGATCCGGAAAAAGTGCATTGTAGTGTGCACACATCGGCCTACAACCACACCCGCAATACGCAAAAAACAGCCAGCCGTATGGTGCCTGGTGCAACAGATGGATACCATTTGTACCGGGTAGACTGGACTCCTTACGCAGTGCGGGGTTTTGTAGATGATGTTCAGTATTTCGAGTTTATCAACGAAAACAAAGGTTTCACCGCATGGCCCTTCGATAAGAAATTCTTTATGATACTCAATATTGCCGTAGGAGGCAACTGGGGTGGCGCACAGGGTGTAGACAACAGCATCTTTCCGGCCCGTATGGATATTGACTACGTAAAGGTTTTTAAGATGATTGATCAGTAATTTATTATCAAGCCTGCTTTGCATCATTGCATACAGGTTTGATTCTTTTAATATCCAACTTGTTCATTTCAAAACCCGATTGCACATGAAAAAACTTTACGCAACACTTTCTTTGCTGCTGGCCATATGCACCATAAGCATGGCCCAGCCTGCTGTAATTGATGATGATTATGCTGCAGGTGTCAGCTTCGTCGATTTTGGTGGTGCCACCAACAGCCTGTCGTTTGATGCTGCCAATGCCCGCCCTGGCTCCGCAGGCACAAAGTCACTAAAGATTGAAGTACCTGCAGGTGGCTACACTGGCGGCGCCATGATGAGTGCTGCCAACACAAACCTGAGTACTTACAACGCTGTTACATTTTGGGTAAAAGCCAGTAAGGCAGTAACCCTGAACGTGAGTGGCTTGGGCAACAACGGCTCATCTGCTGCTTATCAAACGGAGCTGCAAAATGTGGCTGTTACCACCGCTTGGGTTAAAGTGATTATTCCAATCCCCGATCCTGCTAAGCTTACTGCTACCAATGGTTTATTCCATTTTGCCGAAGGCTCAGATGAAGGCGCTTATACCTTATGGATTGATGATATTATGTATGAAAATTTATCGGGTGTAATTGGTACGCCAACTGCGGTGATGGACAATCAAAACATTACTAAAGCAGTGGGTGGTACTTTTACCGCAACTGGTGTAAGAGCAACCTTTCCCGTTAATAGTGTAAACAAGCAACTGACTTTAACTGCTGCATACCTCAGTTACACCAGCAACCCTACGGGTCGTATCACATTTGATGCCACTGGTACTTGTACCGCAGCTACTGTGGGTGCCGCTACCGTAACTGCTACACTACAAGGAGTGGCTGTCACAGGTTCAATCTCCGTTACTGTATCTGGCGCCGCCAGCGAACCTACTACTGCTGCAGACACACCACCTGCCCGTAGCTCCGGCGATGTCATTTCTGTATATAGCCATGCCTATACTAATGTTACTGGTATCAACTGGAATCCAAACTGGAGCCAATCTACCATAGTAAGTGAAGTACAAGTGGCCGGCAATGCTACCCGCAAATATGCTAACCTCAATTATCAGGGTTTTGAGTTTACACCTGCACTTAATGTATCTGGTATGAGCAAGTTACACTTTGATATTTGGTCGCCGGATTGCACACAGTTTCAGTTCTTCCTTATCAGCCCAGGGCCAGTGGAGGTGGCTACAACCGTTGTACCAACTTTGAGTGGCTGGAAAAGTGTAGATGTAGACTTGAGCGGCTTCAGCCCAGTAGTGCTCAGTAATGTGTTTCAGTTTAAAATTGTAGGTACACCGTTTGGTACCAGCACCGTATGGCTCGACAATATTTATTTCTACAAAGACGCACCCCTGCCGGTGAAGTTCAACGGGTTTACAGCTGCTGCCAATGCTGGTGCCGTACTGCTGAAATGGGGTACTGCCAGCGAAAGCAATAACAAAGGCTTTACTGTAGAAAAAAGTGCTGATGGCCTCAGCTGGAGCGACATTGGTTTTGTAGCTGGTGCGGGCAATAGCAACAGCCAGCGCCAGTATGTGTTTACCGATAACAAACCCGGTAAAGGCAACAACTACTATCGCCTGAAGCAAACAGACTTAGATGGCAAACAAGCCTTTAGCGAAGTACGCATGGTGAACATGCAAGCCAGCCGTGGCGCAGTATCGGTATTCCCCAATCCTGCCAAGGGTATGGTGTACCTCAACAGCGATGCAGTAAGTGGTACACTCCAGTATCAGCTGCTGAGCATGAATGGCAAAGCGGTACTGAGTGGTCAGGTGAACGTAAGCAATGGCCAGCAAAGCATCAATATTCAAACAGTGCCAGCCGGTACATACCTGTTGCGACTTACTGCCAATGGCGTAAGCAGCACAGAAAAACTGATTGTGCAGTAAAGTTGGATATCATGTTGTAATGAAAAAGACCGTGGCTTGTGCCGCGGTCTTTCTTTTTGTATTTGTCGGCAATCAATGCCAATCATCATCCATTCATATTGCTGCGATAATACAATGTGTTGCTGTTGGCTTCGGTGAAAATAGTGTTTGCCGTTTCCATGAATTGAGCGGCTGTAACGCTTTGGTATTTATTCAGCTCCGTATTCATTTCGGCAGCATCGCCCAGCAGTTCATAAAACGCCAGGTTGTTAGCCCTGTTCATCAGGCTCATGTCTTCAAAAGAGATGATGCTTTCGGTTTTATTTTTTGCTTTTTGTAATTCCTGTTCGGTTACACCTTGTTGTAAGAGTTGCGCAATTTCCGCCTGCACCGCAGTTTCTGCTTCTTCTGGGGTAATGCCTTTTACCAGCTTGCCTTCTATCACCAGCATGCCCGGGTCGATGCTGCCAAAGTGGTAGCATTCAAGATGGCTGAACAAGCGTTGCTCTTTTACCAAATGCTGGTACAGCCTGCTGCTGGCACCACTGCCCAACACTTCGGTAATCAAATCGGTAGCATGGTAGGCCGCATCTCGCCTGCCGCATACATGCCATGTTTTGTAAAAAGCATCCAGTGGCACATTGGCCTTTACATCCATACGGCGGGCAGCGGTTTGTGCTGGTTCTTTGGGCAGCTGGCGTACATATTTTGTACCCGATGGAATATCGCCAAACCATTTTTCGGCCAGTGCTTTTACATCGGCTGTTTGTACAGGCCCGGCTACTACCAGTATGGCATTGCAAGGGGTGTAGTGCTTAA
>JADLHL010000316.1 GCA_020848815.1 Chitinophagaceae bacterium
AACTGGAGTATGCGGACATTTGTATTGGCCTGCGCTGCATCGGTGGTTCCATTCGGGCCATTTTGGTTTCACAAACACCTGCAATCGAAAGCATAACTGCAAGCACGATAGTTTACATGCAACGAGGGCACAAAGAAGATTAACCTGCTTTGTGCCCTCGTTATTTTTGAGCTGAAAGTAGATACGCTTTTACAGCTTTATTTCTTCGTGATCCTGATCGAGGAATTTGAAATCTACCAGGTGCAGTGTATTGCTTTCCTGAATTTTAATCCATTGCTTGTGCTTGAGGCTCCACTGCATCCGCTTACTCGGGAAACCTTTTTGCAAATAGGCCGCCATAATTGGATGCACCATTAACACCAGGTTTTTGTGACCGTGTGTGATGAGATAATCGAGGTTCTTGCGAATCTCATCTTCCAGTACCAGTGTACTGCTGATTTTGCCAGAGCCACCGCAACTTGGACAAAGTTCATCGGTCTTAATGTCTACCTCGGGCTTCATCCGCTGGCGGGTAATTTGCATCAACCCAAAACGGCTGATGGGCAAAATACTATGGCGGGCACGGTCGGTACGCATGAAGCCTTCCATGGCATCGGCCAGCTTCTTTTTGTTTTCGGGCAGCTTCATATCAATGAAGTCAACCACAATAATGCCACCCAAATCGCGGAGGCGTAGCTGGCGGGCAATTTCTTCGGCAGCTTCCAGGTTGGTTTGCAGGCTGTTTTCTTCCTGATTGTTGCTGCTGCTTTTGTAACCGCTGTTTACATCTATTACATGCAGTGCTTCGGTAGCTTCTACTATGAGGTAAGCACCGCTGGGCATGCTTACGGTTTTACCGAAAGAGCCCTTCACCTGTTTGGTTACTGCGTATGTATCAAAGACTGGTGAACCGCTTTGATAGTACTGCACGATGTCTGCTTTTTCGGGTGCAATGCGCACCAAATACTGGCGGATATCGTTGTAAATATTTTTGTCGTTGACAACAATGCGGTTGAAATCGGGGCTCAGCAAATCACGAAGAATAGACGTGGCCTTATCCTGCTCACTCAAAATTTTGGAAGGCACAGCTGCACCTTGCAGGTTTTGCTGAATTTGCTTCCACTTAGCCACCAATTGATTCAGGTCGTCGTGCAGCTCGGCAGTGTTTTTACCTTCTGCAGCAGTACGCACAATCACCCCAAAGTTTTTGGGCTTGATGGATTCGATGATTTTCTGGAGCCGGCGGCGTTCGTCGCTGGTATGAATTTTTTTGGAAACAGCAACGATGTCGTTGAAAGGTGTAAGCACTACAAAACGTCCGGGCAGCGAGATTTCGCAACTCAACCGGGGGCCTTTTGCTGCAATGGGCTCTTTGAGAATTTGCACCAAAATATTGGGCTTGCCATTGAGGACTTCGTTGATTTTGCCGGTTTTTACAATTTCGGGTTCTACATTAAATCGGCTGAAATCATATGGTTCTTTGGCTTTCCAATCCAGGCATATCTGGGTGATTTTGAGCAGGCTTTTGGCATAGGGGCTCAAATCAGTATAATGCAGAAATGCATCTTTTTCAAAACCTACATCTACAAAAGCTGCGTTGAGGCCGGGCATCAGTTTTTTCACTTTACCCAGGTACAAATCGCCCACACCAAAAGGATTTTCGGTGTTTTCGCGGTGTAGTTCTACCAATTTTTTGTCTTCGAGTAATGCAATTTCAACCCCCTGTGGTGCTGCATTAATAATTAGTTCTTTGTTCACAAAGTGCAATCAGTTTGTGTTTGAATTAGGTACATGGCAAGGCCCTGAGACCTGCTGCATGTTTGGTACTTTTTTTGGGGGGATAATATGCACGGGTGAAACAGGCAGGCAACAGAATAAACCAGAAAAACATTTACCTGCCCGTAATAGTACAGGCAGGTAAATGCACGTAGAAAAAGAGCTGATTATTTGTTCTTCTTCTTATGACGATTCTTTCTCAAACGCTTTTTACGTTTGTGAGTCGCAATCTTATGACGCTTTCTTTTTTTACCGCAAGGCATAGTTCAATGATTTTATTAGTTCTAAATATGAAACAGTAACTATTTGCCGGTACCGGCCTTAGCCAGTTGCTCAATCCGTTTCCGGATTTCTGCTTTCATTTCCGGCACTGTTACTTTTCGTTCAATGGTTTCGTAGCTGTTGATGGCTTCTTTGGTCATACCCGCCAGCTCATAAGCTTCGGCCAGTTTAAACCATACTTCCAAATTGTCGGGTTGTACTTGTACTACTTTGGCAAAACGAAGAGCGGCTTTATCGTACTGATTGCTGTTCATACCACCTATGCCCAGCATATATTGGGCAAACACGTTGGTAGAATCTTTCTCAGCTACAGACCTCACTTTCATTATACCAGCCATTGGCCCGTCGGGGGTAATGGCACCATACATTATACATCCGCCCTGTCCTACAATGGTTGAATCATTGTTGGGGTTGATGGAAAAAGCCTTGTCAAACAACTCCATTCCTCTGTTGGCCAGCCACTCTTGCTCCAAATGATTATGGGCATACGGCAGATAGCCTAAAATGGAATGGGCGGCAAATGTGAGACTTTTTTCGGTATTATCCAATTCGGAAGCCAACGACAGGTGCTTAAAATGCAGGACGGGGCTGGGTACAGAGTCTTTCCAGAAGCTGGCCAGGCTGCGGTGTGCAGCGGCTTGCTGGCTTTTTACATCGCCACGGCTCACCGTGTTTTCCAATGTATTGATGTACTGCTGCTGGGCCTGGCTCAGTTGGCTCATGGCACCGGCACGTACTTTTTCCAGGTCAAGCGGGTCGTGGTTGTGGCTGGTGTCGGCCTTTGCTGTGGCATTTGCCGCCGGCTTTTTGGGCCCTACAGTACTACCAAAATAATAAAGCCCCGCTGTAACAGCGAGGGCTAATACGATTGTAATTTTTTGCGTCTTATTCATATCCCTCTGCCCATTGCTTGGGCCGGGGGCAAAGGTATATGGCTGGGCTATTCGGCGGCGTCGCTTTTGCCACTCGTCTTCAATTTAACTTCTGCCACAAACTCTTTGCTGGGTTTGAATGCCGGAATGAAATGCTCCGGAATTTCTACTGCTACATTGCGTTTGATGTTGCGGCCAATTTTGGCTGCCCGTTTTTTGGTAATGAAACTGCCAAACCCACGGATGTAAATATTTTCCCCGTTGGAAAGACTTTCCTTCACCTCTTTAAACATGGTTTCGAGTGTCACCAAAACATCCACTTTGGGAATACCGGTTTTATCGGCAATTTGGTTGATGAGGTCTGATTTGCGCATGATTCAGAATGATTTACAACGGTTTGTCATTAAAAGTAAGTCAGGAAAACGTGAATTGCAATAAATGGAATCGTTTTTTGTAAATATTTCATTATCAAAGGTAAACGCCTTATTTGAACGAATTTGTACCCTTGCTGTAATTGTACCGTATGCCCGCATCATCTGCTCCCCGTTCCCGCCGCAAAAAAGGTACTGCCAACCCGCCATGGTTTACGCAAACCCTGCTGCACTGGCATGCCCACCACAACCGGCGCAGCATGCCCTGGAAGGGCGAAACTGACCCCTATAAAATCTGGCTTTCCGAAATTATTTTACAGCAAACCCGGGTAGAGCAGGGGCTGGCTTACTACCTGCGTTTTGTGGCCACCTACCCCACCATTGCCGAGTTGGCGGCAGCCGAAGATGAAGCGGTTTTTAAGCTGTGGGAAGGGTTGGGCTACTACAGCCGCTGCCGCAACCTGCTGGCTGCAGCCCGGCAAGTAATGCAACAGTTTGGCGGTCATTTCCCCGGCAACTATGCCGACATTTTGAGCCTGAAAGGTGTAGGCCCTTACACTGCTGCCGCCATTGCCAGTTTTGGCTTTGGCCTGCCGCATGCCGTGGTAGATGGCAACGTGATTCGGGTGCTGGCCCGCTTTTATGGCATTGATGAACCTTTTGATACAACCGCCGGCAAAGAACGCTTTATACAAGAAGCCGATGCACATTTGGCACAACATGAGCCTGCCGCCTACAACCAGGCCATCATGGACTTTGGCGCTACTGTTTGCAAGCCTGCTGCCCCATTATGCCTGCAATGTCCCATGCAAAAAAAATGCATCGCTTTTCTACATCAGCAGGTAGAAAGCCTGCCGGTAAAATCGAAAAAGCTCATCAAGAAAGACCGCCACTTTTACTATTTCATTTTTCGGCACCAACAGCAAACCTTGGTACGCCAGCGAAACAGCAAAGACATTTGGCAAGACTTGTATGAATTTTTACTGCTAGAAGAAGCATCATCGGCATTTACCAGCAATGACCAGTATTTGAAAAAAGCCCGCAAACTATTGCCTGCAACCACTTCGGTTGTAGCAGCACATGGTCCTTTCAGGCAGCTGCTTACGCACCAAACCATTTATGCCCACTTCGTAGAGTGCACAGTAGATGGAGCTGTAGCTGTGCCCGGTGCACAATGGGTAAATGAATCAGCTATTGCCAAGCTGGCTTTTCCCAAAGTCATTCGCGACTACCTTAACAAACGAGAGGCCGCTACGCAAACCAACTTGTTTTAAAAAGGGTGGCCGGGTTTCGTTTTTGCATAAAAAAACTAACTTTAAAGAGATAACTATTTCGGTAAAGTAAGAATGAACCTATGCGAGGCGTAAACAAAGTAACCCTGATTGGCAACCTGGGAAAAGAACCCGATACACAAGTGTTGGAAGGCAATGTGACTGTTGCAAAATTTCCGTTGGCAACCACCGAATCTTACAAGGATAAAACCGGCAAACTGGTAAGCCAAACCGAATGGCACATGGTAGTACTGTGGCGTGGATTGGCAGAGCTGGCGCAAAAATACCTGCACAAAGGAAGCCTGGTATATATTGAAGGTCGCCTGAAAACCCGCACCTGGGAAGATAAAGAAGGACATAAAAAATTTGCCACTGAAATAGTAGGCGAAAACCTGATTATGCTGGACAAGCGGGGTGATGGCAGTTTTGCTCAGGGGCAAGGCTTCGGCCCCGAAGGCATCGACAATTTTAGTGGCAGCGACATACCGCCAAACACCGATGGCCCCGACCTCTCTGGCTATTGAGGATGGAATGTTATTTTTGCCGGTGGTGCTAAGTGCCGGCAGCAATGACCGTTACTTTGCCGCTAATCCATGTATGATGCTTAGCTTCATATCATTATTCACCAATTTGTTTCTATTGGATCATTTACCGGCCCTCGGGCCATTGCTGCTCATTACTACCGAACTCACCACTACGCTGGTGATATTGCTGCTGGCATTGCTTTTCCTGTCGTTTTGCGCATCTGGTGCCGAAGTGGCTTTTTTTTCCCTCACGTTCAAAGACATCAACCTGCTGAAAACAAAAAGTCAGCCGGGCTATAAACGCATCATATCGCTGCTGGAATCGCCCAAAGTGTTGTTGGGCTCACTCATGATGGCCAACAGCATTGCCAATATTGGTATTGTCATCATCAGTAATTTTTTGATAGACAAGTACCTGGAAATGCAAAACATTTGGTGGCTGCTGGCTACCAAAGTGCTGCTCATTGCCGCTATCATTTTATTGTTTGCCGAAGTATTGCCCAAATCATTTGCTGCGCAAAACAATATCCGTTTTGCAAAAGATATCAGCTGGATGGTAGAAACCATTTACCTGCTCTTTAACCGTATAGCCGGATATATGGTAAACCTGAGCGATGGCATTGAAAGAAAACTTGGCCAACGATCAACCGCAGCCAGCATTGAAGAGCTGAACCATGCCATTGATTTGACCAACGAAGAAGATGCATCAGTAGAAGAAAAAAACATCATGAAAGGGGTGCTGAAGTTTGGCAACATCTCTGTAAAGCAGGTGATGAAAACCCGGTTGGATGTGCACGGCCTTTCATTCGACAGCAACTTTGAAGAAGTAAAAAAGAAAGTAGAAGAACTGCACTACAGCCGCCTGCCCGTATACCATCATTCGCTGGATGAAATAAAAGGCATGATGCATACCAAAGATTTGCTCGGCTACCTGCAGCAACCGCCCGACTTCGACTGGCATAGCCTGATGCGCCCTGCCTTCTTTATTCATGAGCAAAAACTCATTGAAGATTTGATGCAGGAGTTTCAGCATAAGAGAACACACTTTGCAGTGGTGGTAGACGAATTTGGCGGCACCAGCGGCATCATTACCATGGAAGACATTCTCGAAGAAATTATTGGTGAAATCAAAGATGAGTTTGACGAAGAAGAAACCATCAACAGCAAAATTGACGACCTCAATTTTGTGTTTGAAGGCAAAACCATGCTCAACGATGTGTGCCGCATTATGCAACTCAGCCCCGACACTTTTGATGAAGTAAAAGGCGAGAGTGATTCGCTGGCAGGTTTGGTGCTCGAAGTATCGGGCGAAATACCTCAGCAAAATACAGTCATCACCGTTGGCGATTTTGATTTTACCATCCTCGAGGTCAATAAAAACCGCATCCAAAAAATTAAAGTGACCATCAGACCGGTGGAAGAATAATGACCCGGGCTTTCATTCGTTCTATTATCATGCATCATTTCTCCCATCGATTTTCTGTACGCCATTGGTGTTTGCTTTTACTGCTTGTGTCAAGCTGGGCTTGCAACAGCACGTTTACCCCCAAGCCAAAAGGTTATTTTGACATTGCTTTTCCTGAAAAGAAATATCAAACCTTTGAGCAGGCTGGCTCCCCCTATTCATTCGAATTACCCGTATATGCAACCGTGATAAAAGACTCCACTTTTTTCGATAGCACACCTGAAAATCCGTGGTGGATAAACATCGACTTTCCGCAGTTCAACGGCCGTATCCATATCAGCTACAAAGATTTGCGCCAATCCAATTTCGACAAGCTCGTCAACGATGCTTTTAACCTCACTTACAAGCATACCAGCAAAGCAACGGCTATAGATGACAGCGTAATGCACACTGCCAATGGTGTACATGGCGTGTACTTTAAAGTGGGTGGCAATGCCGCTACCGCCAATCAATTTTTTGTAACAGATTCTGCCCGCCATTTTTTGCGGGGTGCATTGTATTTTGATGTAACGCCCAACGAAGATTCGCTGCAACCGGTCAACGATTTTTTGAAGCAAGACCTGCTGCACATGATTGAAACCTTTCGCTGGAAAAACAATTAACCGAACCAACTACTGCTATGATAGCTATTGATAACAAACTGGTGAGTGACGAACTGGTAGAAGAACAATTTGTATGCGACCTGGTAAAGTGTAAGGGCGGCTGCTGTGTAGATGGCGATGCTGGTGCGCCGCTGGAAAAAGAAGAACTGGCTCGTATTGATGAAGTGTTTGATGCTGTGCTGCCTTACCTGCCGGCAGATCATGTAGCTGAAATACATAAGCAAGGCCGCTATGTATACGACCCCGAATTTGGCTGGGTAACACCCGCCATCAATGGAGGCATTTGTGTATACGCCATTACCGATGCCGCCGGTATTGTAAAATGCGGCATAGAGCAAGCCTACAACGATGGCAAAGTGGGCTGGAAAAAACCCATCAGCTGCCACCTGTTTCCCATACGCATACAGCACAGCAAAGACGGCAAAACTGAATACGTAAACTACGAACCCCGCGAAACATTGTGCAAGCCCGCCTGTAAGCTGGGCAAAAAACTGAAAGTGCCCGTGTATCAGTTTTTAAAAGAACCCATCATCCGCAAATACGGGCCAGCGTTTTACGAAGCGCTTGATGCCGTAGCGCAGGATTATTTTGAGATACAGGGGAAGTGAGGATGATGTTTAGCAATTGACGTTTTCTTGTTTGTCTTTTTGCATTCTGCTTTTTGCCTTCAGCATTCCGCTTTTCGCTTTCGGCTTTTCCCCTTCTCCCCCTATTTTTGCAGCAAATCATTCCGGTCATGAAATTTCCATTTTTTGCTACCACCATACTCCTTACCATTTTTTGTTTTATGATGCTCATCAAAAGCATCGACTACGGTCAGGGTTGGGCATTGGCACTTAGCATTTTGGGTGTCCTCACTTTTGCTATCCTGAGCATTATTTCCATCTTCTACGAACTGCGCAAGCACGAAAGTCTGAAGGGCGACCACGGCCACCACTAATGCCGGCCGGCCCTGATTAATACGGCGGGCCATTGTATCTTTTTTCATCACCGTTTTTTACTGTTGCTGCATGGCCGATACTGCTACCAAGGCTGATGTGCATGCCTCCACCGGAGGATCCGCTGCATTTATTGCCCGCAGCACCGTAAAAGCCGCCGACCTCGATCACCGGCGCAAAATCAACTTCAACATTGGCAAATACAATGCGGCTGTGCCCAAGGGCAAAGCGCAGTTTGCCGAGCTGGAGTTGGCCCGACAACTGGCCAAAAACCGCAAGTGGCAGGCCATAGAGCACCTCGATGAAAGCCTGCTACAATTTGAAGCCAAGTTTACTGCCCGGGGCGGCAAAGTGATTTGGGCCGAAGACAGTGCCCAGGCACTGAATGCCATTTTGCAAATTTGCCGCGAAGCTGACTGCCATACAGTGGTAAAGAGCAAAAGCATGGTGACTGAAGAAATTCACCTCAATGATTTTCTGGAAGGCAACGGTATCGAAAGCATTGAGACCGACCTCGGCGAATACATACAGCAACTGGACGGAGAGCCGCCCTACCACATTGTAACGCCGGCCATGCACAAAAGCAAGGAAGATGTAGCCCGCTTGTTTGCCAACAAACTGGGCTGCGAGCCCAACCTGAGCCCCGAGCAGCTTACACAGGTGGCCCGCTACAAGCTCCGCCAAAAATATGTGCAAGCAGAAGTAGGCATCACCGGTGCCAACTTTATAGTAGCCGATACCGGCAGTATTGCGCTTACTGAAAATGAAGGCAATGCCCGCCTCAGCTGTGCATTTCCCAATATCCATATTGCTATTGTGGGTATTGAAAAATGTATTCCATCGATACACGATTTACCGTTGTTTTGGCCGCTGCTCAGCACCTATGGCACCGGCCAAAAAGTAACGGTGTACAACAGTCTGGTAAATGGTCCGCGACAGGCCAACGAAAGCGATGGCCCCACCCAAATGTTTGTCATCCTGCTCGACAATGGCCGCACCAACCTGCTGGCCGATGCGCAAAGCCGCGAAGCCTTGTATTGCATTCGTTGTGGTAGCTGCCTCAATGCATGCCCCGTGTACAAAAACATTGGTGGCCACAGCTACCTTACTACTTACAGCGGGCCTATTGGCAAAGTAATTACGCCTTGGCTGCAAGGCATGCACGATTATAAACACCTGAGCTACGCCAGCAGCCTTTGTGGCAACTGTACGGCGGTTTGCCCGGTGCGCATCAACCTGCACGAACTACTGCTGCACAACCGCCACGAGGCAGTAACACAGGGCGAAAGCAAACTCAGCGAACGCCTGGCCTGGAAGGCCTGGAAAACTGCAAGCCTCAGCCGCTCCATGATGAACATGGGCAATGGCTCACTCAAAAACAAAGTGGTCAACGGCCTGTTCAGCGATTGGAAAAAGCAACATGCTCCGCTGGATTTTTCTGCCAAAACCTTCAACCAAATGTGGAAGGAACAGGAAGGCAAATAAGATTGGCGCCTTGGCTATTGCTGTTGCGGTAGCGTTACCATTTTCCTAAAATAATTATTGAAGCAGCGTTTGCATATTGGCCCAATTATTGGCTGCGTTAGTGTGCTATTCATTGATGTGAAAAACAGCCTACACTATGCGCTTCAGAATGCTTCAACTGGGTGGCCTGCTGGCCTTTGCGGCCCTGCAGGTATCTTCCTTTTCTACGGGGTCAGTACTGTACCTTGTGGTAGACAAAAGCGAGAATACCATTACCCTCTACGACCAGTCGGACTGGCTGGTGCAATGGCCCTGCACTTTTGGCAATACCGATATCAGCGACAAGCTGTACCAGGGCGACCGCCGAACGCCCGATGGTACATTTAAAATAACCAGTAAGTACCCGCATAAAAAATGGAACAAGTTTATGCGGATAGATTATCCCACCAAACAAGACTATGCCAAATTTGAGGCCCGCAAAAAGGCCGGCATCATTCCACCAAGTGCCAAAATAGGTGGCGATATTGGTATACATGGCACCTGGCCGCATGAAGAATGGGCGGTAGAAAACCTGCAGCCGTGGACACAAGGCTGCATTAGTATGCGCAACGACCATTTGAATGAGCTGTACCAGATAGTACCTGTGGGCACCTCAGTAGTCATCAGGCAGTAGCACAAAAAAAGCGACCCCGAATGGAGGTCGCTTTTTTTAGGCGTTGGCCAATGGCTTAGTTCTTTTTAGCAGGCGCAGCGGGCTTGGCAGCTGGTGCAGGCTTAGCTTCTTCGCCGGGAGCGTTGGGGTCAACCGGCAGTTTGATACCGAGCTTTTTGGCTACCAGCGGAATCAGGTTGTCGGCAGGAGGAGCTTGCCACAAAGTTTCACGCTTGAATACATACGTGTATTTGCCTTCTGCAATTACGGCCTGAAATGCTTCGAGCACTTTATTGAGGTAAGGAGCCATCAGCTCTTGCTGCTTAGCTTGCATTACCTGCTGGCTGTATTGCTGCCAGTTTTGCAACTTGTAATAGCGCTGAATTTGCTCTTGCTGACGTGTTTGGTACAAACGGGCAGGCATTTTAGCACTATCTGCTTTCAGGGTGCTATCCATACGTTGCAGTTCTTCCAGCTCAAACTGATATTCTACATTCAGTGAGTCACGTTCGAAGCTTTGCATCAGCGTGTCAATCTTTTCAATGCCGGGCATTTGACCCAGTACATATTCCAGATCGAAGTAGCCGAACTTGTTAGGTGTCGTTTGTGCAGCAGCTTGTTGGGTTCCGGTTACCATAAAGCCGAGGAGGGCCACTGCAACCACCAATACCTTTTTCATGCTTGATTGTTTTTCTTGTTATGTTGTTTGAAAGATTTAGTTGGACTTTACACCCAATTCACGAAGCACGTCTTCGCTCTTGTCCAGTTTTGGGTCGGCAAATATAACAGTAATGCCTTCACTTTTATCGAGTATAAAATCATACGAACGGGCTACAGCCAGCTTCTGCACAGCCGTATACACTTTATCCTGTATGGGTTTTATGAGCTTTTGCCGTTCAGCAAAAAGGTCGCCTTCAAAACCGAAGCGCTTCTTTTGCAAATCCCGAACTTCTTTTTCTTTATTAAAGAGTTCGTCTTCCCGCTTTTTGATGAGCTCAGGGCTCAACATTACTTTTTCTGCTTCAAAGTTGCGGTACATGGTTTCGAGTTCAGCCTGTTTGTTGTCAATCTCTTTTTGCCACATGTTAGCCGTTGCATCCAGTTTCTTTTTAGCCTCGGCATAATCGGGCATTTTATCGAGAATGTAGCGGGTATCAATAATGGCATAGCGCTGTGCTACTGCAGAAAATGCGGTAGTGGTTACAATGGCGAGTAGTACAAAAAGTTGCTTCATGGCATATGTTTAAGTAGCATGAAAATAAAGATTGCCGGTCTGGTTTGCTGTTAAAGCCTCGCTGTTTTTATTGGCTGTGTCCTATGCTATACGAACAGGCAAGAAAAAAATGGTTAGCAAAGCGTTAAGCTGTGGGAAAATGGAGTGTTTATTCTGGTTCGAAACCCAGCATAAATGTAAAGCGGGTGGCATCTTTTATGCCATTGCCGGGTGTCAGTCTGTCGAGGCCTATACCATAGTCGAAGCCCAGCAAACCAAACATTGGCAGGAAGAAACGCATACCCAAACCTACACTGCGGCGCAGTTTGAAAGGGTTGTAATCCTTCATGCTGTACCAACCGTTGGCCGCTTCAAAAAAGCCGAGGGCAAAAATGGTACTGCTGGGGTTGAGGCTAAGCGGGTAGCGAACTTCGGCCACATATTTGTTGAAGATGGTGAAGTAACGACTGGCCCCTTGCTGATCGGGGTTGATTTTTGGATCGCTGGTTTGGTACACAGGATAACCGCGGTGTGCCACCACATCAAAACCAATGAGGGCAAACTGGTTGCTCAGGCCCGCATCGCCTACCTGAAAGCGTTCGAACGGCGATATCTCCAGGTCTTTGTTGTAGCGACCAATGAAACCATATTTAGCGGCGAGTTTCAACACCAGTTGCTTGTTGCGTTCGGCACCATGCGGACGGCTAAGTGGCACATACCACTCACCATTGAAGCGCCACTTGTGAAACTCAATGAGTTTGTAACGGTCTTCTGGTGTGTCGTACACTTTAGATTTGCCCCATACGCTCCATGGTGGTGTAAACTGTAAGCTGGCAGTAAAGCTGCTACCACTGCGTGGAAACAATGGCTGGTCAATGCTCGACCGCTGCAAAGCAATTTTAAAACTCAGGTTATTGCTGATACCATTCCGGAAATCTTCGAAGAATTGGTAATCCTTCAATGTATAACGGGAATAGCTTACAGACGTGAGCAAACTAAAGAAGTCATCGGGCCATTTGAGCTGTCGGCCAAGTGCCACACTTGCACCGGTAGTTTTGATGAACGATGATGGTGTACGTTCGTACTGGCCGGTCAGGAAGTTGTAGGCATTCGAAAACTTGGTATCGAAAACACTTACGGTAAATGAGTTGCGTTTTTTGCCACCCAACCAAGGCTCTGTAAAGCTAAAGTTGTAGCTACGGAAGGCACGGCCATTGCTCTGCAAACGCAGGCTCAGCTTTTGGCCATCGCCACTGGGCAACGGATCCCAGGTAGCTCTTTTCAAAATATTTTTAATGCTGAAGTTGTTGAAGGTTACCCCCAGTGTACCGGTCAATCCGATACCGCCACCCCAGCCGGCACTCAATTCTAACTGGTCGCTTGATTTTTCTTCTACACTATAGTTAATATCCACTGTACCATCACTCATATCTGGTACAGGATTGATACCAATGGTTTCCTGATTGAAGAAGTTGAGGTTGGCAATTTCACGTTGGCTACGAATCAAATCGGTACGGCTGAATTTTTCGCCGGGTATGGTCCGTAATTCACGACGAATCACATACTCCTTTGTTTTTTCGTTGCCACTGATGTTGATGTTTTTGATGGTAGCCTGCGGTCCTTCAAACAAACGGATTTCGTGATCGATGGTGTCGTTGTACACAGCTGTTTCACTGGCTTCGGCACGAAAGAACAGGTAACCATCATCCATATACAAAGCACTGATATCGGTGCCACCGTCGGCACTCATTTGCTTACCCAATGCTTTGTCCAAGGTTTCTTTGTTGTAAATATCGCCTTTGTTGATGCCAATGAGTACCTGCAAAATAGAGTCAGAGAACTTAGTGTTTCCGCGAAACACCATTTTGCCAAAATAATACTGGCGGCCTTCACTCATCATCAGCTCCACATTCAGGTTGCCTTTGCTATTGTCGTAAATGGTGTCTTTTACAATACGGGCATCGCGGTAGCCGAGGGTGTTGTAATAATCGAGAATTTTTTCGCGGTCTTCTTCATATTTTTTAGCGTCGAACTTGGCGCTGCTAAACAGTTTGAAGCGGAAGTATGGATCGAGGTTGTTTTTGATAACCGTTGGTTGCAAAAAGCCCTGATTCTCCAAAATTTTATCGATGCTTACGGTTTCTTTTTCGGCCAGGAGCGGCGTGTCTTTGGCAGGGTACAGCGTAATGCGGGTTGTTTCTTTGGTGCCCTTCATTTGGCGTTTTACCCGCAGCTCAGGCACTTCGGTATTGCCACCAATGTAGATGTCGCCCACTTTTACCTTTTTGCCCTTGTTGATATCGAACACCAGGTCAGAGGCATTGGGCACGGTAGTACTTGGCACTTCGGCCACTTTCACATCAATGTTGCGGAAACCTTTTTCCTGATAATATTTTACGATGGCATCAATAGCCAGTTGCTTATTGTTTTCGGTGATGATACGACCCGCTACCAAACCCGATTTTGTTTGCAGTTCTTCTACGTCGCTTTTCTTCACTCCGTTGAAGGTGAACTTTTGCAAACGTGGCCTTTCCTGTACTTCAATTTCCAGGTGCAGCTTGTTGGGCTTTTCGAGGCGGGTAATGTAAATGGTGACGTTGCTGAAATAGTTTTGCGACCAAAGGTTGTTGATGGTGCGGCTGAAATTATCGCCACCCGGAATCACAATTTTATCGCCCACATTAAGGTTGGCAATAGAAAGCAGCAAAGCGTTGTCGAAGTACTTGTTGCCCGAAACTACTACCGAGCCAACGATATATTCCTTGGGCGATTTTTGCGAAAAAATATTCTCCAGTTCCGGATCTACCGATACAGCAGTGGTATCCTGCGCCTGTACCGCTACGGCACCAAACATCATCAAAACAGCCAGCAGGCAGTGCCAGTATTTATTAAAGGACATGCAACAAAAAGGTTTCAGTTGGTTTATCGCTTGCGATCAAAGACGGCAAATTACTGGCTTTGATGGTAAGTCAATGTTAAAAGGGACGTATCAAAAGTAGGTATCGGTTTCAGCAAAACGATTGCGGTACAAGGGCTACAGCGGGTCGTCGGTTATTTGAGCACTGGTTTTGCCAAAGCGACGTTCCCGGTTTTGGAAGTCGAGTATGGCTTCGTACAAGTGCTTTTTTCTGAAATCGGGCCAGCGTGTGTTGGTAAAGTACAGCTCTGCGTAGGCCAGCTGAAACAGCAAAAAGTTGCTGATCCGGTATTCGCCCGAGGTTCTGATCATCAGTTCAGGATCGGGAAATTCGCTGGTCCAGAGGTATTGCTGCAGGGTAGCCTGGTCTACATCGGCGGCTTTCAGGCGGCCGGCTTCTACATCGGCAGCTATGTTGCGTACGGCATTTACCAGCTCCCAGCGGCCACTATAGCTCAGGGCCATAATGAGGTTGAGACCAGTATTTTGCCCCGTTATTTCCAGGCTTTCATCCAGCTCCTTGTTCACGGCTTCGCTCAGCATGCGGCGGTCGCCTATCACGTGGAGTTTAATATTGTTCTTGTTCAGTGTTTCGGTTTCGCGGCGAATGGTGTCTACCAGCAATTCCATCAGGCCGTTCACTTCGTATTCGGGGCGGTCCCAGTTTTCGGTGCTGAAGGCATAGAGGGTAAGGTATTCCACGCCCAGCTCGGCACAACCTTCCACAATGTTGCGTACACTCTCTACGCCGTGAAAGTGCCCAAAGAGCCGGTCTTGCCCCTGCTCCTGCGCCCAGCGGCCGTTGCCATCCATAATGATGGCAATGTGGCGGGGTAGCCGTTGCTTGTCTATTTGCGCTTCAAGATGCTCCATGTAAAGGAATTGGTTGCCTTAAAAATGTGTGCAAATGTAATGTGTAATAGGTGCGGTAGCGTAAGCGGCGGTAAGTTAATATATGACCGGCAGGCGGCAGGGGGTAGCTTATGTAGCCATCTTGTATTACATTGCGCCCCATTCTTTCAAAAAACGACACATGGATTATAACAGAATTATTTCGGTAACCGGCCTCGGCGGTTTGTTTGAACTGGTTTCTTCTAAAACAGATGGTGCCATTGTAAAAAGCCTGGAAGACGGCAGCACACGCTTTGTGAGCAGCCGGGTACATCAGTTTTCGCACCTCGAAAGCATTGAAATTTATACCGTGCAGGACAATGTGAACCTGGTAGAAATATTTCAGGCCATGGAAAAAGCCGGCACCACACTGCCCGATGCCAAAGACAGCAAAGCACTGCGTGGCTATTTCGAAAAAGTATTTCCCGACATGGACTTTGAGCGGGTATATGGCAGCGACATGAAGAAAATGGTGAAGTGGTTTGGCGTACTGAAAGCCGCCAATGTAGAGCTGAAACTGAGTGTAGCCGAAGCGCCTGAAGCTGCAGAAGAACCGGTAGCCGAGCCTGCTGCTGAAGTAGCCGAAGCACCAGCTAAAAAAACAACCCGTAAGAAAAAAGCGGCTGAGGAATAATCAGCTAGTTAGAATACAATCAGAACCGGCTTCGGCCGGTTTTTTTATGCCTGTTGGGCAGCAGGAAGTTGTAATAATGCCGTGGCGTTGGCCGCAGCGTTGGTAGTAGGCAGGGTAAGATTCGTCAACCTGTCGCCCACATCTATGCGGTGTTGATCGAGGCCTTTGAGGTACCACTTGTCGTAGTAGCGCAGCAAGATTGTAAAGCAGCCGCGGATGTCTTGCTCCAGCAGGCATTGAATGGCGTTTTTCGCCTCCAACCCACCCAATCTTTTTTGGATGCGAATGATGGCATTCACTAGTTTTTCTATATCGCCTTTGCCATAATCTTTTACAATGTAATCGAGACGTTCTTCAAAAGGAATGTCGAGGAAATACAAAGGCGCCGACCGCATTTTTTTGAAAAAACCAAAGGGCATGTTGACATCGCCGATGCGTTGGCTTTCGTCTTCCATCCAAATGGTACGGCTTTTGGCTGCAGCCAGCGCCATGGCCAGTTTGTTTTCAAACATTTCCTGCGAAGGCTGCGGCGGCATGTTGATGTTGCCAAAGGCTGAACCCTTGTGGCTGGCCAGTCCTTCCAGGTCAATAATGTATTCTCCCCTACTGGCCAGGGCATGCAAGAGTTCGGTTTTGCCACTGCCGGTGTAGCCGCCAATAATGCGCATGGTATGCGATGCATCCAACTGCTGCAGGCACCAGTGCCGAAACGATTTGTAACCGCCTTTAATCGTGTACACCTCAAAGCCATACAAATCGAGCAACCAGGCCACACCCGCACTACGCATACCGCCCCGCCAGCAATGCACCACTATCTGAAAATCTACTTCTTCTTGTCCTTTGCCTTCAGCCTTTTGCTTTATGCTTTCCGCCTTCAGCTTTTCCACTTCCTCCACCATCTTCACCATCTTCGGGCCAAAATATTTCAACCCTATTTTGATGGCTTTTTCGCGGCTCTCCTGTTTGTAAGCTGTGCCCACCACTTTGCGTTCGTCGTTGGTAAACAAAGGCAGCGACCGGGCACCCGGTATGTGTGCATGCTCGTATTCGCCGGGGCTACGCACATCCAGCAGCAAGCCGTGGCTATACTGCTGAAAATAATCGGATATGGAAATGGAGCGAATCACAAATAGGACTGCGTTATGCTTTGGCTATCAAGGCACCATCCTGATAGACAGGCAGCACATTGGCTATGTCGTGGGTGATGCACCACTCCATGTCTTTTTCCAACCCGTACGATGCCAGGCGATGGTAGTGCGTGGTTTGTTTGGTATAATTCCAGAGGTCGTCTTTTACGGTAGTGTACAGTGTTTCTGCCGCCAGGCTGGCATCGCAAAACACCTGAAAATGCTGGCGTACCCGGCTAACCACGGCTCCGGCAAACAGGCTGTCTTCCATGTTGACACGGTCTTTCCATGCAGCACAACCGAGAATGACATTTTTACCACTGGCTACCAAATGATCGCATACGGCACTCAGGTTGGCAAAGGCACCGGTGATGACTTCGGTGGCACCATTTTTCAGCGCCATGTGCAGCAGGCGGGTACCATTGGTAGTGGTGAGGACCAGGGTTTTGCCGCCGATAAAATTCTGCGGATACTCCAGCGGCGAATTGCCATACTGCAGGCCGGGGGCAATTTTGCCATCCCTTTCGCCGGCGGTAATGGCGCCCAGCTCTTCGCCCAGCTCAATGGCACCGGGCACACTATCTACCGGAATAATTTTGGTAGCGCCATTGTGCAAGGCGGCCGCAATGGTGCTGGTAGCCCTGAACACATCAATGACTACCACTATCGAATCCTTCACATCGTACAAATGCAACAACGATGGTGAGAGGCAGGTATACAACGTAGGTTTTGCTTCACTCATAGGGCGCAAAGATATTGGTTGAGGGCCTCTCTTTATTGGCCGCTACACCGAACTTGCCCCGCAGGCCCAATACCATCACTTCAATTATTTGATTGATTTATCTTCACCATTACCACACAGGCAGCGAGTAATGCTGAGATTGTCTGGCAGCATTTGGAAAGGCTCAAGTGGTCTGCTGCTGCGGAACACCTGCGGCAAGCGAGTAATCTATTGATTGTTTTAAAAATGACTCATGTTTACATTTATTCTAGAATTTAGGGGTGGGACATATGTAAGTCAAAGTCATTCAAGTACACTCTCAAAAGCTATTAATGATTGGGGCGAAAAGCTACTTTCTACCGATGTTAAATACCTTGGTTTATCTGGCAAGAAACAAATTTTATGTATGCTAGAAGAAGTAGAAACGATCCCTTTAAATGGACTAATAAATACTTGGTTTTTTTGCTTGAACATCCGTCAAGGTTTTCTCTCTGTCAATGTTGTAAAAACAGCGACATAAAAACAGCGACTCATTGATGCAAATCAAAAATAATTTCTCTCTGACCATGTTTGTGTTCCTTTAACGAAATCATATTCCAAAGACGCCACTGTTGGAGTTATCACCAAGAGCTACTAATGGGTAAGTTCGTTGTTGCAGGTGATAAGACCCGCAACTGCTCCGGCGCAGCCCTACAGTGCATCGAGCACTACGGATAGCGGTGGAAAGGACATTATGAAACAAGAAATTTAGCTACTTGAATCTCTGTTATATCCTCAAAATATAAATGAGTGCACTTCGTTTCTGTAAGCAAGTCAGCAACTCTTTTCGTACAGTATATCTCACGACTATTTGGCGACAAAAATATTTCACTCCCGTCCCAAAGATTAATATCGAAAAACTTTCCGATATAAAAGCTGCATAGTGGACCCGTAGGCACTATACGCCTTTCAATAAGCGTATCTTCAGAGAAAGTGGTTTCGCCAACTCTACCATTTACGGCGAATCCATAGTATCCTAAAACAGGTTCGCCCTTTTTATCGTACAATTCAATATCATATGAGCACCAGCCCGTCACATTATTTTCTAGCAAAACATCTCGGAATTTACTGGACACTAAATACATCCCAACCCAAGACGTATTCAAAAAGTCGTACAGCCTTTTGCCACGATCTTGAACGAATTTGATCGGGAAGTGAAAGCTGTCCAATATACCTTCTGCAAGTTTATCCGCAAAATCTCTTCTATTGGATGGATAGTCACTAAATATAGGATCTGCTCTGAAACTATTATCTTGAGACTTTGACTTCATTGCAAAAAAAATGCCTTTTTCCATAGATGTAATTAAAGCTGAGTCTTAAATCCGAACATACGCATTATTCCGCCTGCTTTTTTCAAAATGTCATCAGGTGTAAACGTTTGCCTTTACTTTCCTCGAAGAGACATTTAGCTATTGTTGGTTACCTGACCAACAAAAAGCTGTGCCATTTCAAAGTTGGTCGGGCAGCCAACATTGGTAGCAGTGTATTGCAGTGTACCTATTGCATGTCCTTTTTGTCTTGATACAAAAAGGACCAAAAATCCCGATAGCTATCGGGACAAGGCCAACACGATCCCTCCGGGCTCCCGATAGGTATCGGGATGGCCGGGCCTGCTCCTCCCTCTGTGCAGCTTTACTTTCTTATCCTACACGTTTGCCTTTGTAGGTTGGCAACCAAAAAGGGCAAACAACTACAAAAAACGCCGCTCCAATACGGAACGGCGCTGCATGTGCCTATGAGTGTAGGGTGTACTTGATGACGGCAGGTGTTGTATCAGGCAGGCTTCTTTGTCAGCAGCAAAAATTCGCTGGTTACTACTTCGGTGATGTAGCGCTTCTGCCCGTCTTTATCGGTATAGCTTCTGTTTTCCAGTTTGCCTTCCAGCGCTACTTCATGGCCTTTTTGCAACAGCTTTTCTACAAGCTCGGCCGTTTTGCCCCAGGCTACTACATTGTGCCATTGGGTATCGGTTACTTTTTCGCCCTTGTTGTTTTGGTAGGTTTCATTGGTGGCGATGGTAAAACGGGCCATTTTGTTGCCATTGTCGATGGCTTTTACTTCCGGATCTTTTCCCAGGTGGCCAATCAGTTGTACTCTGTTCTTCATTGCGTTCATAACGGTTCAGTTTTTGTGTGATGAATGTTTTTGTTTTGCTATCGTTGCTGTTTCAGCGTTGACAATGCAAAACTGTAACCACCGCCAAACCCGAGTCGGCTATTATCCGTTTACTTCCGTATTTATCCGTGTATACCCGTGTGTACACGGATAATTTTTACTATTTTGGGGTATGCAACCCACACCTAAACAATGCCTTAGCTGCGGCAAACCCATCAAGGGCCGCATCGACAAAAAATTTTGCGACGACTACTGCCGCACCCAATACAATAACCAATTGAAGGCGGAAGACACGGCCGTGATTAAAAAAATAAATGCCGTGCTGCGCAGCAACCGCCGCATACTCGAACGCCTGATACCTGCCGGCGAAGAGCTGGGCAAATGCCCAAGGCAAAAACTGGTGGATGCCGGTTTTAATTTTCAATACCTCACCCACCAATACAGCAACAAAAAAGGAAACGTGTATTTCTTTTGCTACGAATATGGCTACCTACCATTGGAAGGTGATTGGGTGCTGGTAGTAAAAAGGGTAGAAAAAGCTGCGGGTTAATTTTTCTTTTTTTGCTTACAAATTGTTAACCGGCCAGTCGTTTTCCGATAGCATTAATTGGGATAAATCTGCCAGGTGAGAATGCCTTCCTGTTGTCTTCCATATACAGTAGCTGCACCATAAATGGAAGGTCCTAAAGACACTTTAAAAGAATAAGTTCCTGCAGCGAGTTCCATAGCAATGGGACCAGATACGCCGTCTGCAATTTCCTGGTTAGGAGAATAAACCGTTGTGGTAGCCACGTCTGTAGTACCTCCTACAATGTTTTGAACCAAATAAATAAAGGTTCGTCTTTCACCGCAAGCCACACAGCCCCTGTTTGCTATGGAGAGTTTAAAGTTGAACACGACAAGTGCTGGTGAATTGAGGGTGAAATTTGCCACCATTCCTGGAATATCTACCCGGCCACTGGTACCAAGGTCGGGTGAGTTAGCACTGGGCCTGACCACAAAAGGCTTTCCCGCCCCCAGGCCACCCTGCCAAGTGGGTGCGCCAGCGGTTCCATTGCTGGTAAGTACCTGCCCTGGCTGTCCGGCATTGCCACCAAATGAAACAGCACCGGTTTGAGTGTTCATTAACAGCCCCCAACCGGCAGAGCCAAAACCAAAAAAGCCAACCTGATTATCTGCCTGCATGCCTACAAATGATGACAGCGCAGTATTTGCTTCATTGTTCAGCCATATGCCGGCTGTAAAACCAGTTGTCCCACGTATACGCATTCGTCCTGCCAGGTCTAACAAATAGGCCGGATCAGTAACGCCAATACCTACTTTACCATCCGGCTTGATATCGATAGCCGTATTGTAAGTGCCTGTTGCATCTTTGGCCAGGCTCTGGCCCGACACTAAAAATGACATGCCACCTACTGAAGGATTGACGCCGATATACCCAGTATAACCCGCGGCTATGGCTTTTCTATTTCCATTGAAATAGCTATTAAATCCTATGCCCGGAAATGCAGACTCAATAGCAACACCGGTGGTATTTCCGCCAAACAGAGCATGAACTGCACCCACTTTTTTGTCGACCGTGAGGCCAGCCAGCGATGGTGAGCTGGTGCCAATGCCCAACAAACCGGTACCAGTCAGGCGCATGTTCTCCGAAAAATTATTGCTGAGCCCATACCCAAACACAATACTCGAACTACTGTGTGGTGTCATCAGCTGCATGGTAGCATTGCCAATGCCCAAACCGTAGTAAAATCCGTTACCATCCCGATACAGCGAAATTTTATCGCCGGCATTATCCGCAAAAGAAAGTGGATAGCCGGGAAACCTGTTTCGGATGCCCACCCTTCCATTCTGACCATCTACCAAAAAAGTCCATCCATTGTTGTTCAGCTCCGTGTAAAAACCACTCGAAGTATCACTGGCCATACCCCAAAAAAACTTGTTGGTCAAAGAGTCGGCACCAGCACCCGTCAGCCAGAGACCGGAGGAAAAATTTTCATTGGTTCCTCCTCTAAGGCGCATTCTTCCACTAACATCCACTATGTATGAAGGGTTGGTGTTGCCGATGCCCACATTTTGCGCCAGTAAGCTTTGATGACTTACTAAAGATATGCCTGCCACCAAAAGTAGTTTGGGGATGCTGTAAAATATGTGTGTGCTTTTCATACAAAAATGCATTGAATGATGAACGATGCTCATAATGATGCAGTCGACACACTCCTGTGTCGACTGCATCAAAAAACTATTGCTTCAAAAAGCTGAGTGTTTTTCTTTCTTCCGGCGCCAGCAATACCAGCCTGTACATGCCTTGCGGCAAATGTGCTACCTGCAATGAGAGCTGGTTGCTGCCTGCTGCCAAACTGCCTTGCATGAGCACGGAGCCTTTACTGCTGACTACAGTGTATGGCAGCGGCTTACTATACGCCTTCGACAAGCGAAGCGTAAGCATACCCGCCACAGGATTGGGCGCAATGCTGGCAATCAATGCAGCCTGTTGTACCTGCAACATTTGTACTGCAGAGTAAGTAAAGGCCCCGTCTTTATCTACCTGTTTGATGTGATAATAGTTGGCACCTTCTACTGGCTGCAGGTGTACATAACTGTACGTACGTGGCACTGTGCTGTTGCCCACAGCAGGCAGCTGTTGCAAGGCTGTAAATACCTGACCATTGCGACTGTGCTCTACCACAAAATGACTGTTGTTGGTTTCACTGGCCGTTGTCCATTGCAAATGACTTTCGCCATTGAGCAAGCTGGCTTTGAACGACAACCAGGTAACGGGCAAGCCTCCGCCAAAACCATTGGTAACGGTAAACGGACTAAAGCTGCTGTAGCCTGCTTGTGCCTTGCTGTAGCGGCCAACTACTGTATCGGTGGCGGCCAAGCCTGCGGTACCGAGCTGCCAGTTGGCTGCAGTATAGTGTGCCGTACGGCTTTGGCTGCGGTCGAAGCCACTCAGTTCATGCGGCGCAAACCAGAACATTTCAATGGTTGCATTGCTGCCACCGGGCACTTGTTCTTCTATCAGCCAGGTGCGGTTTACACTGCCGTTGATGATGGTATCGCCAATGGTACCATTGCGCAGCACATAGGGCAATACACGTACGTTAAAGTTATCTTGTACACCACCGTTGCTGATTTTTACAAAGTTGCTGCTGGCAATGCTGGTACCCACAGGGAAAAGATTGCTGGCCTTATTGTTGTTGATGCGCAAACGACCGGTGCCATTGGTTACAATGAAGTGAGCAGTGTCTGCATTCAGAATATCACCATTCACAGTGAGGTCAAATTCACCGAGCAAGAGTTTGCCGCCAATCCAACCGGGTACATCGTCGGGCAATGCCATCCGCATGTCCAGGTTGCCATTCACTGTGAGGTTGCTGCTGGCACTACCAATGGTGCTGAATGGCAACGTTGCACTGTTGTTCAACACATCAAATTCAACAGGGCTGCAGTTGACAATTTCTGCTATCACAGTACCACTCGTTTCTTCAAACAACAGCTTCTTGCTCACCTGCATATTGGCGCCGTTGTTCAATGAGAAGAATACACTGTCAATGGCCACAACAGCATCGCCGGCATCGAGTATGGTATAGCGTACCCAGGCACTACCGGGCTGTGCACCTTTGTTTTGTACCGTCAGGCTTACCAGCACACTATCACCAGCTTTGAAGCCCGATGGATTGAAACGCAGTGGCCGCAATCCCATCACCGCCATATCTGGTGCATCACCTACAATCATGGCACGGGTAGCTTCGTTGTTCGTTTCGTTTTCTTCACTCACTACATTCTGCGGATCGGCTACAATCTTCATGATTTTGACACCGGCAATCAGTGATGAATATTGCGCCGAAGCGGCAACAGTCGTATCCTGACCGGGCAGCAATGCATTGAAAGGAATATCATTGCCCAACTGAATATTGTCGACATAGAAACGCAACACAGAAGCCGCTGATGTACGATTGCCCACATTCTTCACCGTACCCACCAGCGAAATCTGCTGACCCGGATTGGGGTTCAATGCTGTTGGTGAAATGTATTGCGACAATACTTCAAGGTCTTCTTTTACATCTGTCACCAATACATGGAAGTTACTGCTGTTGTTGGCTTCGTCTGCTTCGCAAATGAGATTGGCAGAATCCGTTACCACTCGTACTGTAGCACTACCCACCGTGTTGAAGCTGTAGGTAAACGTAGCCACGGCCGGGAAGAATTCTCCCGCTTTAATGCTTGGGATAATGGCTTCACCAATCTTCACATTGTTGTACACAAACATAACCGGCACATTACTGATGTCTCTGTTGCCCACATTGCGTATGTACGCATTGAATGTTTTGCTTTGGTTTACCCGTACCCTGCTGGGGTTACCGGCGCTGCCAAACTCATTTGACTTTTGTGTAGGATTGATATCACTACCCAGTTTCACCAGCTTGCTGTTGTTTGCCTTGGTGCTTTCTGTAATGGCATTATTGATATCAGCAATCACGTTGATATCTATGGGACAATCTTTATCCGCTGTGGTCACGGTAAACAAATCGGATGTCACCACGATTTCGGCATTTTCACCTATACCCGCTACAGCAATATCATTGCCGATAGCCGTACCGCCTGCAGTAAAGCGAACTGCAAATGCGGCACTAGCAATACCCGTATTTTTCAAAGTGGCTTTGAAGCGAACCTGTGTTCCTGCATTCAATGCAGTAGCAGCTGGTTCTACTTTAGTAACACTGATATCGGTAGCCGGAACAACGATCGTCACTTCAAACACGTTATTCGTTTCAAGTTCCTCTGTTACTGTATTCAACACATCTGTTACAATGCGGATAACGTGAGTACCTACAGACAAAACAGGACCACTGTACACAATATTTCTGCTGCTGCGTTTGAGCAAAGAAGCCAC
>JADLHL010000317.1 GCA_020848815.1 Chitinophagaceae bacterium
ATGAAAAAAAACTTGTTTTTATTCCTGTTGCTGCCTTTTACATCATTAGTGGCTCAAACCTTTAATGCCTCGCTTAGTAACATTAATTTTTTGGCAGCAAACAAAGTGCACAAAGTAGGTACAAACGGATCTGCCGCAGGCAACATTACTTTGTACACCAATGTGATTACTATAGGTACTCAGTCTTTTGACTGTATTGTAAGAACTGTAAGCATTTCTGGCGGAACTTTTACACTTCCCGGTTCTCCGGTAGCAGGTACAATTCCCTTTGATTATGCCGGAGCTACAGGTACAGGTATGACAGGTAATCAGGATCGTTTTTTCTCTCCAACATTCAACTGGAATGCAGTGCCTGGTGGAACTTGCCGGTTTCGATTCACTTTTATTTTAGGAGGTAGTTATAACGACCTGACTAATACAGGAACTGGTGTGACGCTTCAAAATGTGGGTATCAACTCATATGATATAGATGGAAATGGTACTGCCGGATCAAACCAGTTCAATGAGTTTAATAGATTTAGTTCGTATAGAATTCAAACTACAGGCGGTAATATCACCACTTCTTATAATGCAGCCAATGGATTTACCCGCTTTAGCTCTGCAACCAACACTAATAGTACTATACTTACTGCTGATGCTACAAGATTGTACTTGGAGTATAACAGCGAAAGCGATTTTGAAGTAGTTGTGGGGGGGGCTGCCGGCGTGGCTTATTACTTTTTTGATTTTGGCTCGGGACCTACATGGACGGTTACTCCTACATTGCAATCGGTACCGGTGCTGGATTTGAATACAGCTACTACTGGAGTAAACAATACTGGCAGTTTTTGTAAAGGCATAGTACCGTTCACATCTGGTTCAACCAATTTAACAGGCACCGCAGGTGCTATAAACTTTGCAGAAATCACATTTCAGCGCAGCGAAATCTTAAATGGTACTCAGGAAATGCTGATACCAAAAACGCCTGCCGCTGCCGCAGATACCATCAAACTTGGATTTACAGCCAGTGGTACGCAGAGTTATACAATCGGCGCTGTTACGTACAATGTGGCTAAAATTTACGGTGGCGCCTCAGGTGTAGATACTATTCGGATTTCCCCTACATCAGGCACATTTACTACTGCCCAGGTAGAAACCATGCTCGATGCGTTGAATTATTACAACATTAGAGTGCCGGCAAGTAGTGGTACCAGAAACTTTCAAGTTAGTATTCGTGAAGGTTCGTTGAAAACTTCGCCTGCTGTATTCGCTGTTTCATTTGGATGCCCTCCTTTATCGATATCAGGAACCGTATTGAGCGACGCAAATGGGATGACAGATAATTTAGTTAATGGTACCGGAAGTAACGTTGGCGGTGCATATATTAATTTGGTAAATGCTGCAGGATTTGTTGTTAGCAGCAAAGCTGTTGCAGCAGATGGTAGTTATAGCTTTGCTACAGCAGATGGTATTCAGCCCAATACCAGTTACACTTTAATTCTGTCAAGCGGGGCAGTAGCTTACGGAGCAAGTTTATCCTCTGCATCTTCTTCATCGGCGTGGGGCTTTACCGGAGAAGTATTGGGCACTGGCGTTGGCAATGATGGAACAACAAACGGACAGCTGTTGGTAAGTATGGTTAATACTGATATTGCAAACGCAAGATTTGCACTCAATCAACGCCCGGCATCAACAAATAAGGTAGATAATGTTGGAATAAGATTAGCTACCGGCCAGCTGTATTTGTTGGATAATTTCCCTCTTTCAGGTAGCGACCCTGAGATTAGCCCCATAGCCAATAGCTTAAGTACTGGGGCTTCATTTGTAATAAAAACACTGCCCAACCCTTTGGATGCGACACTCTATTATAATGGTGTTGCCATTACAGCTGCCAATACTACTATTAGCAATTATGACCCTGCCTTGTTTGGTATTGTGTTTAACAGAACGTCAGTAACCACTACGGCTTTTACTTATACTGTGCTTGATGCTGCAGGCCTTGAAACGGCTTCTCCTGCAACGTATACTATCAACCTGTTGCAAACGCTTCCGGTTACAGGGCTGAATATTAATGGCAGACTGCTGACAAACGGAAAGCTTAAGATTGAGTGGTCAACGCTTACTGAAGTAAATGCTGCATCTTATTGGGTTGAACAAAGTAAAGATGCAGTGCGGTTTTCTGCTGTAAGTAACGCTATAAAAGCGTTTGGTAATTCAACTCAATTGCAGCAATACAGTTGGGAATATGCAAATTATCAGGCTGTAACCGGAGTATATTTCAGAATAAAGCAGGTAGACATAGACGGTAAAACTTCCTACAGCAAAGTTTGGAAAGCAACCGCTGCTGAATCGCAACTTGCCTTTAGTGTATATCCCAATCCCTCATTCGGCATTGTATTCTTGAACTCTGCATGGGCAAACGGGTTTGTGAAAATCTACAATGTACAAGGTCAGGTTGTATTACAGCAGCCTTGGAAAAATGGACAAGCAATATCTATTTCAGCATTAGCAAAAGGCAACTACACTATTGAGTTGAGCAGCGCTGATGCAAATGTTCAGACCAGAATTGTAAAGCAATAACTGTACACTCTATGTAATGTTTTAAACTGCGGCAGGCCGGCAACGGCCTGCCGTTTTGTAATGAAAACTTATGTCAGTAATTTACACTTGGCGTATTTTTTGTAGACTAACAATGTTTTGTTTTTAGCAGGCCATTCTTTATTCATAAGGCACATCTACAATAATTGTGGTGCCAATACCCGGAGTTGAACTTACATCAAAATAGGCATTAAGTACGGCTGCCCTGCTGGCCATTATTTGCAGGCCAATACCATTTTCCGGCGAATTAATTTGGCGTTTATCAAAGCCAACGCCATTGTCTTGAATGGTTAGTATTAATCGGTTGCCAGCTTCCGAAAGGGTGATGATAATTTTTGTTGCAGCCGCATGCTTGATAATATTGTTAACTGCTTCCTGTGTAATTCTGAACAGGTTAGTGCCAAACTTACCATCGTTTAGCATCAGGTCTGGATGAATGAATTCAATATCTATCTTCCTGTCGAGATTAGCAATCAGATGTGCTACAGCAACCACATAGCCGTACTCATTTACCTGCTTGGGCATCAGCGAGTGGGCAATGCTTCTAGCTTCATTTATTCCCTGGTCGAGCAACGCTATTCCATTGTTGTATTTCTCCAGCAATCTGCCACCCAATTGATCAATATCTTTTCTGATGGAAGATATCATGAGCTTACTGGCTACCAGCGTTTGCTGTATGCCATCGTGTATTTCGTGTGATATACGGGTGCGTTCTGCTTCGGCTGCATCGTAAGCAGCTCTCAGTTTCATTTCCTCGTTGGTTATTCTATTAGTTATATCGAATATGATACCGTCGATTCTTTTGTCTTTCGACGGCCCTTCGAACGATTGAAATTCGCCAATTTCGTATACCCACCTGTAGCTGCCATCTTTATTGAGTAAGCGGTAGCTAAAGTTGTACCGGCTCTTGTGTGCATAAGCATCTTCAATGGCATTGTCAAACTTTGGAATATCTTCCGGATGAATAAGATTTCGGTAGTGGATAGTGTTATTGTTATTGATGTCCGCTGCAGAATAACCGGTTATTTCCTGAATATAATCATTAATGAAATTCATTCTGTTGTCATCATTGTTGTAGCAATTAAACACAACACCCGGTATGCTTTGAATTAATAAATTAAGTTGTTTATTTTTTTCAATTAACTCTGCTTCTGCTCTTTTTTTGGCAGATATGTCATGAATGATTTCGTGTAATATAGATTTTCCGTTGATGCTAAGGAGGCTGCTGAATACTTCCATTTCGCAAACTGTTCCGTTGCTCAGGCGATGCATGATTTCATAACGAACATTTTTGTTGCTGCTGGCAGTGCCTATCTGGTTTTTCTCTTTTTCAGGATGCAGGCATATGTCAGTTATTTTTAATTGTTTAAAATCATCGGTAGTCCATCCGTAAAACTTTTGAGCAGCAGGATTACTATCTATAATGTTATAATTATCTGCATCAATCAACAGCATAACAGAGGCATTGTCATGAAACATCGATCTGAATCTTTGTTCACTTTCAGCCAATGCGAGTTCTGATATTTTTTGCGTTGTAATGTCTTTGCCAAAGCAGGATACGCCAATTGTTTCGCCATTGGCCACAATGGGAAACATGGCTACTTCTACCCACATTTGTCCGGCAGGAAAATCGTATTGCTCTTCAAATTTGTTGCGACTTATGTTGTGCAATACAAAATCGTAATGGGCTTTCCAAGAAGCATTAAACGGTGGCGGAAGCTTATCAAGAATATTGTCTCCTTTTTGCAACCTTACACCAAAGCTTGCTTCAAATGCATCACGAAATACTGCGTTGATATACAAGATTTCATACCGTGTATTAACAGACCAGATATTATCAGAAGTGGTTTCGATAATGGCTTCCAGTCTCGATTCACTTTCTTTCAGCGCTTCTTGCGAAACTTGTTTTTCGAGTTCAGCTTTTTTCCTTTCTGTAATGTTCCTGCTTACGGCAAGAACTTCCAACTCATTGTCAGCATTCAGTTGCAGTTTGGCTACTATTTCTACCCAAACAATACTGCCATTTTTATGGTACTGCTCTATTTCCAGCATTTTTGAAGGCGGAATGCTGCCAGTGCTTTGGTACAACTCAATATTTTCCTTGATTATTTGCATCAGCATGGAAAAAGACGATGGTGTCACCGTTTCTTCGATGGGTAGACGCAAGGATTCTGCTACTGTAAATCCATGTAATTCAATGCAACTCGGGCTTACATATTTCAATGCATGTTTTCCAATGTCATAAATCCAGATAACGTCGGTCGAGTTTTCGGCAAGTAAGCGATAGCTGGCTTCGCTTTTTACCACTGCCAGTTCCATGGTTTTTCTGTTCGTAATATCTGTATCGCCACCTCTGAAACCGATTAATTCACCTGCTTCGTTGGTGATGGGCATTCCGGATGTAGCCAGCCACACAAGTTGCCCGTTTTTATGTACCGCTTTGTGTTCATACTCATGAAAGGAAGCGTTGCTATGTAAAATCTTTTGAGTGGTTTCAACAAAATGAGCTCTGTTTTTTTCAGGATGCAAATCGCAGTAATGCATTTTACCAATCAGTTCGTCGGGCGTATATCCGAGCACAAGGGATACTACATTGCTAACGTATGTGTACTTGCCATCTGTATCGGTTTCCCAGGCAATGGTGCGGCTTTGCGAAGTGAGTTCCACCAGTCGGGTTTCATTTTCCCGAAGGAGTGTTTCTGCTTTTTTGCGTAGCATACCATTGGTTACAATTTCTGCCAGTACCTGCAGTAGTTGTATTTCTGTTTCTGTAAATGTGCGGGCCTCTTTTACTGCGTCAAAACCAATAAAGCCAATCAGGTTAGTATTATGTATTAGCGGGAATATTACTAATGACTTTATATTTTGTGCCCGAAGGTGATTGTAATAAACAAGGTTTTGTTTGATAGATTCAATATCTGGAATATGATATACTTTGCCTGCCTTATGGGCATTCAAAATATCAGAAAATAGTTCGTATGACTGATGTTGTAAATTGTTTTTTTCTTTCGAAATGCCTTCTGCACACCATTCATAAGTATTGCTGGAAGTTTTAAGAACATCATCGTTTTCAAAAATATACACACGGTCTGTGTTGGTAGCTCTGCCTACTTTTTCCAACATGCTGTTCATTAGCTCATCAAACTGATTGGTAGGAGAGTTAATAAATTCTGTAGCCAGCATCACGAGTAAATGCTGAAATGCTTCCTGCTCTTGCAAGCGTATTATGGCAGATTTTCTTTCTGTGATATCTTCTGCAATACCAGCATGAGCTACAATGTTTCCCTCGTTATCTTTTACCGGAAGCGATTTGTTTCTTATCCAACGTACTTCGCCGGTAGGCAATACAATCCGGTATTCCATATCGAACTGAAACGATTGTAAATACTCATGATAGCCTGAAATTACTATTGCAGCATCATCCGGATGTATGGCTTTTAAAATGAACTTTTCCTCCTTGTACAATTCTTCTATGCTTCGGCCAAAAACTTTTTCGTAAGCTGGATTGATGTATAATAATTCTTTGATGTCGGCCGATCTTAGCCAAAATACTTCTTCTACTGTTTCAGCTATTTGGCGGAAACGGTTTTCACTGGCTGCCAGTTCGAGCTGCGCTATCTTTCTTTCGTGTATATCATTATATGAAATGAGGCTGATGTTTCCAGCCTGTTCAAACCCAATTTCAAAAAATCTGGAACTTCCGTTTTTGCAATAAATAGTTGCCTCGAATGGTGGCATTTTGGTTTGTGTAGAAACGGCTTGTTGCAAAGCTGTTTCCCATGCCGTCCTTATGTGTTTTCGGTATGCTTCGTCGGGGTAAGCTATTCGCCACCAGTCTTCAATGCCAGGTATTTCGGCATGTATGTAGCCTGTAAGCTTGGTCATTGCCTTGTTGATGAGCAAAACGCTTCCTTTGTCATCCATTGCAACCAATCCTACTGATATAGCCTCAAAAACCAACTTGTATTTTTGTTCGCTTTCTTCTAACAGCAATGCTGTTTTTTTCTGAGTGGTTACATCTCTGGAAAGAATGAGTACACTGTTGTTATGCATGAGCTGAAGCTTGGCTTCAAAGTGCTTTACCTCACCTCCAAGTGTGATGCTATACTGCCAGGAGTCGGTTTGCTCTCCATTGCGAACATGTGCAAGCATCGGCTCAAATTCACGGGCTAAATATTCGGGTAAAACATCTTTATAATTTTTGCCTATGAATGCTTCAGGCGGCAGCATCAGGTTGTCTTCACGTGCTGATTTAAAAGTGGTAAAACAATCGTTTTCATCCAACGCAAACAGCAAATAAGGTATAGCCTCCAGCAAAGATTGAATGTAGTCTTTCTGCGCTTGTATTTCAGCAGTGGCTTTTTGTGCTTCTGTAATATCGGCAACTGCACCTATTGACTTAATGGCTTTACCGGCCTCATCATAAAATGTTTGACAGCGTTGTTGTACATATTTAATTTCTCCGCTGGGGGTTATTATGCGATGAATAATATCGAAAGGCGTTTTTTCTTTCAGGTGTTGCTGGTACACTTTGTCTACCCGTATTGCATCTTCTGTAGGCAGTGCTTTGAAAAAATCTTCGTATGATAGTGCTTCACCGCTTGCATCAAGTCCAAAAATATTGAATACATCTTCCGACCAGGTAATGTAATTGCTAATGTGGTTATGCTCCCAGTGGCCAGATAAGCCAATCTTTTGTACTTGTTTCAGTATTAACTCCCGGGCTTCTGCTTTTTCTTTTGCCTCTACGAGAGCCTTTTCTGTAAGTACTTGTTTGGTTACATCAGTCATTATACCAATGGTGTACAATGGCTTCCCCGTTTCCAGATTGTAATTGGTAATGGCACTGGCATTGATGTGTATTACTGTGCCGTTGTGCAAAACAATGCGGTGCCTTATTTCGTATGGCTGATGGTTATGTACGTGGTTTTGGAAAGCATCGTCCAATAATTGCTTGTCGTCGGGATGCACAAAACTCTGGTAGAGTTTGTAGGTTGGTGTTACTGAGTCTGGTATCAGTCCAAGTATTTCAAATATTGAGTCTGACCATTGGAGCTGATCTTGTACATAATCCAACGTCCATGAACCCATGAGGGCTATGTGCTGTGCCTGTTTCAGCAATAGTTCATTTTCTTCCGCTTTGTCTTTGGCCAATTGGAGTGCTCTGCTGGCTTGTATCTTTTCTGTTACATCAGTAAATACCCCTGCAATAGCTTTTTCGCCGTTATATTCTACAAAAAGCGGCGATATTTCTACCTGCAGCATATTGCCTGCTTTTGTAATGGTATCGAACAACAGCGGTGCTTCTTCGCTGCCATTTTCTAACCGTTCAATTACTTCCACTACCCGGTCATGTTTATAATCAGGATGCAAATTGAGCGGAGTCAATTGGGTTAATTCTGTAGCAGTATACCCAAGCATTTTGCAAAGTGATGCATTTACATACAGGTATTTTTGCGAATGCATATCCAATATGCCCACACCTTGTGGCATACTGCTCATCAGGTTTTGCAGGTTTTCTGATGCTCTTGCTATTGCTTGTTGTGCTACTCTAAGGTCGTGTACATCGGTAAAGCTGATAATGTTGAAATCATCGCCTGGCATATAGCCCAATTGAAAATAGCGGGCTTTTCCATCTTTACAAGTAATGAGGGCTTCAAAAGAAGTGATGGGACAGTTCGTTGTATTTGCAATTTCTATTGATTTCAACCACTCTTTCGAAACAACTGTACGATACCGGGCATCGGGGTAGGCCTGTTGCCACCAGTTTTCCGGATTCTTTACGTCATCATAATCATAACCAGTTAATGCAGTAAAACTGCTGTTGCCCAGTAAAATTTCACTTTGGCTGTTGGTTAGAACAATGCCTACCGGCAATCCCTCAAATAACGTTCTGTAGCGGGCCTCACTTTGTGTTAATGCGATTTCTGCTTTTTTGCGGTCTGTTATATCACCGCTTACACCCATTATGCCCACGGGTTGCAGGTTTTCGTCGCACAATACTTTGGTGCTGCTTCTTATCCAAGTAGGGGTGCCGTCTTTTTTAAAGGCTTCTATTTCAAAAGTCACTTCACGGCTTTGCGGGGCAGGGTTGGCCTGTAGTTCTGCTAAGAGGGTTTGGTGTACTTTTTTAAAAATATCAATGGAGTGCTGCGGAAATCTTTTTTCTACTGGCGTGGTAAAAAATTCTTCTACCGTTAGTCCATAAATCTTTTCAATTGATGGGCTTACGTAGCTGGCTTTGTAGTTCAGGTCGCCAATCCACACCACATCTGTCATCTGCTCCGCTATTTGTCTGAATTTAGCTTCATTGGCGGCCAGTGTTTCTTCTGCTACTTTTCGTTGGGTAATGTCTACCAGTGTCATCAGCTGATACTCGCCGGTGTACACGTAGCCAACTTCTACGTACTTGCTGCTGCCATCTTTACATACAATGGCCGATTCTATCGGGTTGGCCGAAGATTTTCTCGCCCTGCTTTGGATAAAAATTTGTTTCCATTTTTTTAGCGCCGTTGCCCTGGCAGATTCATCGGGGTATGCTTGTTGCCACCAATCATTCAGGCTGTCAAAATCAGTGGATTTATATCCTGTAATCTGTGCAAACTTTTGATTGGTAAAAAACAAATCATCTGCTTCGCCAATGGCTACAATGCCTACAGGAGCATGCTCAATCAGCGCCTGGTACTTTTGCCGTTCTTTTTTAAGCGATAGCTCGGTTAGTTTTTGTTTGGTAATGTCGAGTACCACACCCACCGTTCTCAGCGGTTTTCCATGGGCATCATACTCGGTTTTGCATTTTTCGTGTACGTATTTCAGCTTGTTGTTAGCTGTAATAATCCTGAAAACAATATTGAAATCTGACCGCTGTTCTATGTGGTTGGCAAATGCAGTATCCAGCAGCGGAATGTCTTCTTCAAACACAAGCTGCATAAAGCTGTGGTGAGTGGGAGTAAAGGTAGAAGGATCCACTTCAAAAATCCGGTACGTTGCATCCGACCATTTCATGCTGTAATCTGCATGCAATATTTCCCATGAGCCCATACTGCCTACTTCCTGAGCCTGGCGCATCAGCAATTCGCTGGCTGTTATTTGCGCCTTGGCCTGCTGCTCCAGCAAGCGTAGCCGCTTTTGCTCAGTTACATCTTTAAACAATCCCGAAATACATTGCCTGCCTTTATACATTACCAGCACTGCATCTATATCTACAGTAAAAATGTGGCCGTTTTTGTGCACCGAATCAAGGTTGTGTAAGCAGGTAGTGTTCCCTTCCAGCATGCCTTCAAATGCAGCTATTACCCGCTCGGTTTCATAGTCGGGGTGCAGTAGTACGGGTGATAATTTTTCAAATTCGGTAGGGGAGTAGCCAAACATTTGGCAAATGGCCTGATTGGCGTACACAAACTGCCGTGTTTCAATATCGGCAAGCAGCATGCCCAGTGGCAGGCCATCCATCAGCCGTTGCATATTGTCGCTGGCCTCGTTGCGGGCTTTGTTGGTTTGTTCGTAGCCGCTCAGTGTTTCAATAAAAACCGACAATCCTTGAGCGTCTGGGTAAATGCGGTGTACATACCATTGGGCCGATTGTGGGGCAGGCACTTCCAACATTTGTTGCTGCTGCGTACGGCAAGCTTCCCGGTAAAGGGCCAATACCTCGGGGGTAAAAAATGGGAGGGTTGCAATGTCCACACTTTGGCCCATCAGGTCTGCTTTGCTTTTGCCCAGCAGCATGGCGGCACTCTCATTGGCAAAAATGCAATGTAGCTGGCTGTTCAAAGCCAGGCAGGCATCCCCAATTCTTTCAAGCGATGCCTGAAGTTGCCCGAGTTGATATGCTAATACATCTGCAGATGCTTGCTGGTTGGCCATTCGGCTATGGTTTGTTTAGCGGTTCGTGTTTTGTGCAAAAAAATCCGGCTGAGCTTGTTTTGCAACTTCATGTTTGCAAATGGTTGGTCGCCACCTATTTGTACCCGCATGCATGTTTGTTGAATGCGAATTTTTTCCCCCCACAGGAAACTACTTAAAAATACAACGTAAAAGGCTTCGAAAAACTGTTCTTTATCAGCTATAAGGCCTATTTCGACGAATAGAGATGTGGGCCATTGGGGCAGGGGAAATGATAGTTGGCCAGCCATCCACATCATGCGGAAAAACCTTCTTGTTTCCTCACGGGCAAGTCTTACTTTTGCGGCCCAAAAGCGTTAATCCTAATGAGTGGTGCATTAAAAGAGGTTCGTAACCGAATCAAGAGCGTACAAAGTACCCAGCAAATTACCAAGGCCATGAAAATGGTGAGTGCCGCCAAGCTGCGCCGTGCACAAGATGGTATCCAGCAAATGAGGCCCTATGCCAAAAAATTGCAGGAAATGCTGAGCAATATTGTGAGCAATACCGAGGTAGAAGCCGGCGGTGCCCTCACGGTGGAGCGTCCTGTAGAAAAAGTGCTCGTAATCCTCATTACCAGCGACCGTGGCCTGTGCGGTGGTTACAATGCCAACCTCGTAAAGCTGGCCAAAGCCACCATACTGGAGCAGTACGCCGCCCAGCATGCCAAGAAAAACGTAACCGTTTGGAACATTGGTAAAAAAGGTTGGGAAAGCCTGAGCAAGCAGGGTTTCAATACCGATGCTACCCACAAAGATATTTTCCTCCACCTCAGCTTCGAAGCCGTGCAGGCTTGTGCTCAGGCAGCCATCAACGGCTTCCTGGCCAAAGATTTCGACGTGGTAGAAGTGGTATACAGCGAATTCAAGAATGCCGCCTCACAGCGTTTTCAGGTAGAACGTTTCCTGCCCATTCCTAAAATGGAAAAGAAAGCCGGTGCTGCCAAGGCCGACTTCATTTTTGAGCCCAACAAGGAGCAACTCATTGCTGAGCTGATGCCCAAAATTTTGAACACCCAACTGTACAAGGCCGTGCTGGATGCCCACGCCAGTGAGCATGGTGCCCGCATGACTGCCATGGACAAAGCCACCGAAAACGCCGGCGAACTGCTGAAGAGCCTCAAAATCAGCTACAACCGTGCCCGCCAGGCTGCCATCACCACCGAACTGACCGAGATTGTGAGTGGTGCCGCCGCCCTGCAGGGATAAGCTTTGCCGACAGTTCGAAAAAACAACGCATAAAATTGAACATGAAGAATTGCTTTTCGGTAATTCTTCATTTTTTTGGTACCCCATTCAGCCCCGCTGATTTTATACTTTAAAGCATTCAGGCATGGAAATATCTGTGATTATACCGCATGTGGAAGCCCTCATTTTCGCCAGCGAAAAACCGGTAACCACCCTCGACCTGCTCGAACTGGTAAACAATGCCATTGCATTTATGGAAGAGCGGGCCACCCTCGACCAGGTAGAGAGTGCTATTGAAGCCGTTCGTGAAAAATACAGCAGCGAGTTTTACCCCTTTGAAGTGCGGGAAAGTGGCGGCGGCTGGCAGTTTCTTACCAAGGGCACTTACCACAAAACCGTGGCCGTGCTCAATGGCGATAAATTTTTGAAACGACTGAGCTCTGCGGCGCTGGAAACCCTCGCCATTATTGCCTACAAGCAGCCCATTACCAAGGGCGAAATTGAAAGCATCCGCGGGGTAAACAGCGATTATGCCGTGCAAAAACTGCTGGAAAAAGAACTGGTGATCATCACCGGTCGTAAAGAAGATGCCCCCGGCCATCCGCTCATTTATGCCACCAGCAAAACCTTCATGGATTACTTCGGTATCAATAGCCCCGATGAGCTGCCCAAGCTCAGCGATATTGTACCCACCGATATGGTGATGCCCACCGCCGTAGGCGAAGCCCACATGGTAGACAGCGATGTGGAAGCCGAGCAGCTGCCTGATAGCATTGCTCCACTTGAAAACACCGGCGATGAAAACAGCGCTGAGGTAAACATGCTGGCGGTAAATGCCGATGGCGAAATGGAGGAAATTATGCTCAACGCAGAAGCCACCATTGATGCGGCCGAAGCCATAGAAGAAGTGCAGGAAGAAATAACAGAAATAGAAACTGCTGAAGAAGCTACTGCTAATGATGACACAGCTGCTGATGCACCTGATGAAGATGCCGCCGCACCTGCCGACGACGAACCAACACAAGCTTAATTTATTGACCCATATCTGCAAACCCGCCCATAGCCGGCGGGTTTGTAACAACAAGCAATCTGATACAGCACCATGAGCCTGGAGCAACACCTGAGCAACGAACAGCTCACCGCCATAGCCGCCGAGTACGGCACGCCCGTTTACGTGTACAACGCCGATAAAATTACTACGCAGTATCAGCAATTGACCACCGCTTTTGCCGGACAACAAGTGCGTTTTTTTTATGCCTGCAAAGCCCTCACCAATCCGCATATTTTGCGCCATGTGCACAGCATGGGTGCCGGTATTGATTGCAGCTCTATCAACGAAGTAAAACTGGCCTTGTATGCCGGTGCACAGCCTGCCAATATTTTGTACACCAGCAACGGCATTGCTTTTGAAGAAATAGCAGAAGCCGTGAGCCTGGGGGTACATGTAAACATTGACAGCCTCAGCAATCTTGAAAAATTTGGTGCACGGTTTGGCAACAGCTATGCCGTTGGTTTACGCCTTCGCCCAAACATTATGGCAGGAGGGAACCTCAAAATTTCTACCGGTCACGATAAGAGCAAGTTTGGTATTCCGGTAGATCAGGTGCAACAGGTATTGGCGCTGGTGCAGCAATACAACATCCGTGTGAATTGCCTGCACATACACACCGGCAGCGAAATAAAAGACGTAGACGTATTTGTGCAGGGCATTGAAGTACTCTTTGATATTGTGCCCATGTTTCAGCATTTGCAATACATCGACCTTGGAGGCGGCTTTAAAGTAGCCTATCGGAAAGGCGAGCAGGTGACAGACATTAATGAGCTGGCACAAAAGGTAGGTGCAGCTTTTGCCAACCATCCCAACCCCAACGGGCAGCCGCTGGAAGTATGGTTTGAGCCGGGCAAATACATGGTGAGTGAATGTGGTTATTTTCTCGCCAGTGTAAACGTGATAAAAGCAACGGCAGCTGCCAATTTTGTGGGCATCAACACGGGTTTTAATCACCTGATACGCCCCATGTTTTACGATAGTTATCACTACATCAAAAACATCAGCAACCCTGATGGGGAGCCGAAGCAGTATGCAGTAGTCGGCAACATTTGCGAAACCGACACTTTTGCCTGGGACCGCAAACTCAATGAAGTGCGGGAAGGTGATTTGCTGCTGTTTTATAACGCAGGCGCCTACGGATTTGAAATGAGCAGCAACTTCAACAGTCGTTACAAGCCCGCCGAAGTAATGGTTGAACATGGCGTCGCCAAACTCATCCGCCGCCGCGATACGTTTGATGATTTGCTGCGCAATGTGGAGCCGCTGTAATGTTTTTATTTTTCGCACAGAGGGCAAAGAGGAATAAATTTTTTTCATCCATGCTGCTGTTATCTCCAGCATGATTACTGCGTAGTCTTCCACCCTTGTTGGTCCGGCGACCAACAAGGAACTGCTGTAGCATTATCAATCCTTCTATAAGACCACGGGATTGCACATCACGATGAGGGGATTTCTCTAATCACTGTTTCGTATCATCACGAACCGATATTCAATCATTTCGTTTTTACAAAATGCTGCCGGATGGCATAATACAATGCCGTGCCTGTAGCAAGAATCGCTACAAAGATGCTACCCTTCAACCCGAACAAATCGGCAAAGAACATCAGTATTTTTTGCTTGCCTACCTGAGTGCTGGAAAGCTCTATGGAAGTACCCTGCTCTATGTCATACGCAAACGACACCAGCAGTGCTGAGAAAATAGCAATCGCCAATGCGTACAACCAGGATTTAAGTTTTTTCATAGCGTAATGGGCAATTTACAGCAATATGGAATTGCTTTTGCTTTGACTCCGCTGCCTTGGTTCGTGCCGTCACGAACCAATATTTTGCTCGTTCATACAACCAACAGGCATAAATTGATGCCCCTTTTTACCCAACCATTTTCCCGCTTCATCCGTACTATTTCACATAGTTACGCTGGATTGCGTCACAGGCATGCTGTTATTTATTTAAGTTTGAATCAAATCCATTCCGGACATGATGAAATTTACTCCCTCGTTTCCTGCACGAATGTTGATGCTGCTTTTGCTGTTCAACAGTACGTTGGCCGCAGTAGCACAAACCATTACCGGCACACCCGTTACGGCAGGTATGCCCGTTACCCTCACCGTAGCCGAGCTCGAAAAAAGAGCCAACAATATTGTACGGCAAAATGTGGTGAAAATTCGGGAAGAACTCAACA
>JADLHL010000318.1 GCA_020848815.1 Chitinophagaceae bacterium
AAATCGGCTGTGGTCAGGGTAGCCTGTTGCGGGCATTTGCCGAAAAAGGGCTGCAATGTGTAGGGGTAGAAATGTACCCATTGTGGCTCGAAAAAGCCAACGAATGGCTGCAACCCGAACTGCAAAGCGGTCAGGTGCGGCTCATTAGCAGCAATATTTATGATGTGAATCCGGAGCAGGATTTGGGCACTTTGTTTGATGTCATCGTATTGAAAGACGTGATCGAACATATCCACGACCAGCCCAAACTCATTGCTTGGATGAAAACCTTTTTAAAGCCGGATGGGGTTATCTTTTTTGCCTTCCCGCCGTGGTACATGCCTTATGGTGGCCATCAGCAGGTGTTGCACGGATGGTTGGGAAAAACCCCGTACTGGCACTTGCTGCCCATGTCCGTTTTCAAATGGCTCCTCAAAACCAACGGCCACAAACCAGATGATTTGGTGGAGATCAAAGAAACCGGCATTTCCATTGAGCGGTTCGAACGCATTTTGCAACAAACAGGCTACCAGAAAGTAAAGGAGCAGCAGTGGCTCATTAACCCGGTGTATGAATACAAGTTTGGGTGGAAGCCCAAAAAGCAATGGGGATTGGTGAAAGCCTTGCCTTTCCTGCGCAATTTCTTCACTACCTGCAGCTACTACCTGGTGGCTGCCCAACGATAAAACGAGCACTATGATTCATATTGTTTTTAACGAACCCGATGTAGCGGCGTTGCAGCAGGCCATAGCCCTCGACGAAAGTTTGCAGGGCGATGTGCAGGTGATTAAAGATGATTATGCCGTTGGTCCGCTGGCCGCCATGGATGATGCCGATGGCTGGAAAGCCCGCCGCGACTGGTGGCGCATGCTGCTGGCCAGCACCGGCGAAGAGAATGTAGACGAACGCCTGAACATGGTGGATGACAAACTCACCGTACACAACCTTACAAAGGCCCTCGATGAAAACGAACAAGAAGTGCTGTGGATTTGGGCGGCGCAAAACAAACACGATGTGAGTGGCTATTACTGGCTCATCAGCCAGTTGCAGCCATGGCAGGGCCGGGTGTACATTTTATACCTCAACAACCTGCCATTCCTTAGCGAGAAGGGCGGCATTTTTTACCCCCAATGGCTGAGCGAAATTCCCGCCAAAGAGTTTTTGAAAGCCAAGAAACTGGCCCGACTGGTTACCCCCAGCGAGTTTGAGGTAGACATAGACGAATGGAAAAAACAATGCCGCGATGGCCAAATGGTGCGACTGTTGGAAGGCGGTAAAAAGCTGGGGCAAACCACCGAAGATTGTTACGACAAAGCCCTGGCCAAATATGTACACGGCGATTTCAGTAAGGGCAGCAAAATACTCAACCAGTTTTTTAGCAAGGAAAAAGAAACCACCGGCGATGTGTACCTCACCTGGCGCCTGAAGCAATTGGTGGAGCCCAATGGCTGGGAGGTAAAAGGCGACCTGAACAAAACCGTTCGTGATTTTGAACTCCGCAATCCGGCCATGCCTTCGCTCAAAAAGAAAGGCGATGCCGCCGAAGAAGCAACTACTGAAGAATAAACCAGCAAAAGAGGAAGCGATATTATGTCAGCGTTTGATCCAACCAAGGCCAATGACAATGAACTCACCGGTGTGAGTGATTTGTACAAAGGCTGGTTTTTAGATTATGCATCCTATGTGATTTTGGAACGGGCGGTACCGGCTGTGGAAGATGGCCTTAAGCCCGTGCAACGCCGCATACTGCATGCCATGAAGGAAATGGATGATGGCCGCTACAACAAGGTGGCCAACATTGTGGGCCAGAGCATGCAGTATCACCCGCATGGCGACATGAGCATTACCGATGCCCTGGTAAATATGGGGCAAAAAGACCTGCTCATTGATACACAGGGTAACTGGGGCGATGTACGCACCGGCGACGATGCGGCCGCTGCCCGTTACATTGAAGCCCGCCTCAGCAAGTTTGCGCTGGAAGTGGCTTTTAATGCCAAAACCACCGAGTGGCAGCTGAGCTACGATGGCCGTAAGCAGGAGCCCGTTACCCTGCCCATGAAGTTTCCGTTGCTGCTGGCGCAAGGAGCAGAAGGCATTGCCGTGGGCCTGTCCACCAAAATTTTGCCGCACAACTTCAATGAACTCTGCGATGCGGCTGTGAAATATTTGAAAGGCAAGCCGTTTGAACTCTATCCCGATTTTCAAACGGGCGGCCAGATTGATGTAAGCAATTACAACGACGGTAAACGGGGCGGCAAAGTGCGGGTTCGTGCCCGTATTGAAGAGCTGGATAAGAAAACGCTGGTGATTCATGATGTGCCCTACGGTGTAACCGTGAGCAGCCTCATCGACAGCATTACCAAAGCCACCGAAGCCAAAAAAATTCAGGTAAAAAAAGTAACGGATGTAACCGCCGCTGATGTTCGCATTGTGGTGGAATTACCTGCCGGCACTTCTACCGATATTACTATTGATGCGCTGTATGCCTTCACCGATTGTGAAGTAAGCATTTCGCCCAATGCCTGTGTGATTATCGACCAAAAGCCAAGGTTTGTAACGGCTACCGATTTGTTGAAATGGAGCACTGACAACACCAAAGGCTTGCTGCAAAAAGAACTGCAGATTAAACTGGCCGAGCTCAACGAGAAATGGCATTACACGTCGTTGGAAAAAATCTTCTTCGAAGAAAAGATTTACAAAGAGCTGGAGAAGAAACATGAAACTTGGGATAAAGTGCTTCAGTCCATCGACAAGGCATTTGCACCCTTCAAGCCCCGCTTGAAAAGAGATATTTCGAAAGAAGATATCATCAAGCTGACAGAGAAGCCGGTGCGTCGTATTTACAAACTCGACATCGACGAACTCGATCAGCAAATCAAGGGTATTGAAGGAGAGATTGCACAGGTACAGTTCGATTTGGACCACCTGAACGATTATGCCATCAAGTACTATGAAAACCTGAAAGCCAAGTTTGGCAAGGGCCGTGAACGCAAAACGGAAATCCGTTTGTTCGATACCATTCAGGTGCGGCAGGTAGCCGTGGCCAATGCCAAACTGTACGTGAACCGTGCCGAAGGTTTCATTGGTACCGGACTCAAGAAAGATGAGTTCGTTACCGATTGTTCCGACCTCGACGATATCATTTGCATTACCAAACGGGGTACGATGAAAGTGGTGCGGGTAAGTGACAAAGCCTTTATTGGCAAAGACATAATCCATGTGGCAGTGTTCAACAAAAACGATGAACGCACTACCTACAACATGATATATGTGGATGGCAAGAGTGGTGTGAGTTTTGCCAAGCGTTTTCAGGTAGGTGGTATTACCCGTGATAAGGAATATGACCTTACCAAAGGTACCGACAAGAGTCGGGTGCATTACCTCACGGTAAATGCCAACGGCGAAGCCGAAGCGGTACGGGTAAATCTGAGTCCTAC
>JADLHL010000319.1 GCA_020848815.1 Chitinophagaceae bacterium
AACCTATTTTGCCCGCACCGATAGTGGCCTGCAAACCGGCGGTGTCAAAATGATTCCCATTGAAACGCCCAAGGGAACGTTTAAGGTTTGGACCAAACGCATTGGCAACAATCCCCGCATGAAACTGCTGTTGCTGCATGGCGGTCCCGGCGGCACACACGAAGCATTCGAATGCTTTGAAAGTTTTATGCCAGCAGAAGGCATCGAAATCATTGAGTACGACCAACTCGATAGCTACTACAGCGATCAGCCCAACGATAGCAGCCTGTGGACCACCGAACGTTTTGTAGAAGAAGTAGAACAGGTACGCAAAGCACTCGGCGCCGACAATAGTAATTTTTATGTGCTCGGTCATAGCTGGGGCGGTATACTGGCCATGGAGTATGCGCTGAAATATCAGCAACACATCAAGGGCTTAATCATTAGCAATATGATGAGTGATGTACCTGCGTATGGCAAGTACGCACAAGAAGTGTTGGCCAAACAAATGGATCCAAAAGTGCTCGATACCATACGTGGTTTGGAAGCCAACGGCGATTTCAGCAATCCCAAATACATGGAGCTGCTTGTACCCAATTTTTACGACAAACATGTATGCCGTGTGGTGCCCAATCCGGAGCCAATTACCCGGTCGTTCAAGCACCTCAACAGTAGCATTTACATCACCATGCAAGGCCCCAGCGAATTTGGTGTGGCCGGCAGATTAGCCAACTGGAACCGCAGCCAGGATTTACCCAAAATAACGGTGCCTACATTGGTGATTGGCGCCATGCACGACACCATGGATCCTGAACACATGAAATGGATGGCTACACAGGTGAAAAATGGCCGCAGCCTCATTTGCCCCAATGGCAGCCACTGCGCCATGTGGGACGATCAGGAAACCTATTTCACTGGCCTTATTCGTTTTATGAAAGATGTGGATGCAGGTAAGCCCATCAAAGAATAGCTGCCGGACACAACAATAATTTCGACATCATCATCATGTATTTTCAACTACCCTGTTTCCAACGGGGCAGTTCTATTTTTAGTGATGAGTATACATTTTATTGCCTCTTGTCTCAGGACCGACATTCAAATGCAAAAAATCTCACCTTTTCCTGCTGCCTATCCGTGCTATTATCGTCAAATGCGGTAGTTTACCGTTTTCCGTTTCAAACCTCCATTTCAAATAAACTAAAGCACTATGAGAAAAATGAAGCTTTGGTTGGCAGGTCTTGTGCTATTGATGGCACAGGCGAAGGCCCAACCTACCTTCCCGGTAAATGGTGTGAGCACTCCGGGTTCGGGTGCCTATGCGTTTACCAACGCCACCATTGTAAAAGATGCAAAAACCACTGTTCCCAATGCCAGCATGGTCATCCGCGATGGCAAAATTGTGGCTGTGGGTGCAGGCATCAGCATTCCGAAAGATGCCGTGGTGATTGATTGTAAGGACAAGTTCATCTATCCTTCTTTCATCGATTTGCAAAGTGATTATGGCATGCCTGCCCGCCAGCAAGGCCGTGGTGGCTTCGACTTTCGTGCCCCGGCACAACTCGAAACCAATGTGAAGGGTGCCTTTGGCTGGAACCAGGCCCTCAAAGCCGATGTGGATGCCGCCAGCCTGTTTGTACCCGATGATGCCAAAGCCAAAAGCCTGCGGGATGCCGGCTTTGGAACCGTGCTTACCCATCAGCCCGATGGTATTGCCCGTGGTACCGGAGCGGTGGTAACACTCGCCAGCGTTCGTGCCAACCATGTAGTGGTAAAGGACAAAGCGGCTGCCCTCTATTCTTTCAGCAAAGGCAGCAGCACCCAAAGTTACCCCGGTAGTTTGATGGGTACCATTTCGCTGCTGCGCCAAACCTATTTGGATGCACAGTGGTATAAGAGCAACCCCAAAGCAGAAGGTGTGAACCTAACGCTGAAAGCATGGAATGATCAGCAAAACTTGCCACAGGTATTCGACCCCAGCCAGGGCGGCGACTTATGGAATGTGATGCGGGCCGACCGCATTGGCGATGAGTTTGGTGTACAATACATCATCAAAGCCAGTGGTAAAGAATATCAGCGCATCAATGATGTGGCTGCTACCAAAGCCCCGCTCATTGTAAGCCTCAACTACCCTGCTGCGCAGGATGTAGAAGATCCCAATGCAGCCCGCTATGTAAGCTTGGCAGATATGAAGCATTGGGAGTTGGCTCCCACCAATCCCTCAGCTATTGAAAAAGCAGGCATTCCGTTTGTACTCACCATGAGTGATGTACGTGACGGTCGCACATTTATGAGCAACCTGCGCAAGGCCATGGAGTATGGCCTGAGCGAAACAGCTGCCATGGAAGCACTGACCAAAACGCCAGCATCACTGTTGGGTATTTATGATAAAGTGGGTAGCCTCGATGCAGGCAAGCTGGCCAACTTTGTGATCACCAACGGTCCCATCTTTAGCGAAAAAACCACCATCCACCACAACTGGGTGCAGGGCAATGCCTATGTGGTAAAAGATGACAACTGGCACAATACCAATGGCAGCTATGCCTTAACAGTCAATGGTCCTGCTGGTGCACAGCAATTCACCCTCGATGTGAAGAGCAGCAGCAGTGCCGAAGTATCTGCAAAAGACACGTTGACTACACAGTTTTCTTTTGATGGCAAAATGGTGAAAATCGGTTTTGCGCCCCGCATCCGCCGTGCCGGCATGGGTGGCGGTCGCCCCGGTATGATGGGTGGCGGCGCCGCTGCTGCGTTGCCTGCAAGTGCCATTCGCCTGAGTGGTGTAAGCAATGGTGATGTATGGCAGGGCACCGGCCTCGATAGTAACGGAAACGCATTGACGTGGACCGCTGTTCGTACCAAAACTG
>JADLHL010000320.1 GCA_020848815.1 Chitinophagaceae bacterium
ACCCCAATGTTGAATTTTATATACCACACCGCTATAAGGAAGGCTACGGTGTTTCCAAAGCGGGTATTGATACGGCCATACAAAATGGCGTCACACTAATAGTTTCGTTAGACTGCGGCATCAAATCTGTGGAGTTGGTGGCTTACGCCAAAAACAATGGCGTTGATTTTATTATTTGCGACCACCACCTGCCCGATGAAGAGGTACCCGATGCCGTGGCCATTTTAAATGCCAAACAAAAAGATTGCGCCTATCCTTTTAAAGAATTGTGTGGTTGCGGCGTAGGCCTCAAACTCATGCAGGCCATGTGTACCCGCATGCAACTACCCGATGAAAAATGGATGCGTTATCTCGACCTGGTGGCCACCGCCATTGCAGCCGATATTGTACCCATGGTTGATGAAAACCGCATCCTAACGTACTTTGGATTGCAGCAGGTAAATAATCATCCCTCTACCGGCATACAAGCATTAATGCGCCTTGCTGAATTGAAAGCGCCGGTACATGTAAACAATCTGGTGTTTGCCATTGCCCCAAGGGTAAATGCAGCAGGCCGCATGGACGATGCCAAAAAAGCAGTCGAACTGTTTATTGAAAAGGACATTGACAAAGCAATGACCATTGCAGAGCAACTGCATTTAGACAATACCGATCGCCGGGAAGCAGACAGCACTATTACAGAAGAGGCGCTGGCCATGATTGAATCCTTCGATGCCAGCGACAACCGCAAAACCACTGTACTCTACCAAAGCCATTGGCACAAAGGCGTAGTGGGTATTGTAGCCAGCCGGCTTATTGATAAATACTATCGTCCGACCATTATTCTTACCAATAGTGGCGATAAAGTTTCTGGTTCAGCCCGCAGTGTCATTGGCTTCAATGTGTACGAAGCCATTCATCAATGCAAAGATTTGTTGGAAAGCTATGGTGGTCATTTTTATGCAGCAGGCCTCACCATGAAACCGGAAAACGTTCCTGCCTTCTGTGCACGTTTTGAAGAAGTGGTGCAGCGTACAATTGCTGAAGAAATGCTGACGCCCGAAATCACCATCGATACCTGTATCGAGTTTGCCGATATCAATCCGAAGTTTTACAATATTCTCTGCCAAATGGAACCATTTGGCCCGGAAAACATGCGGCCCGTTTTTGTAGCCAAAAATGTATACGAAACAGGTGCTTCCCGCATAGTAAAAGAAACCCATATCAAATTCTCTTTAAAGCAGGGCGCTGTGGTGCTCGATGGCATTGGCTTTGGCATGGCAGAAAAGTTTCCAATGCTGCAGCCCAACCAACCAATAGATGTGGTTTTTACCTTAGATGAAAATGAATGGCAGGGCAACAAACGGATACAATTGCGGGTCCTCGACCTCAAGCCTGCCGGCAGTCTCTATCAGGAATGATGCGTAGAACTTGGGCATACATCCAATACTTTTTTTTCATTGCCCGGCACTGGGATGTCCGGCTGGCAGCGTTTGTGCTGTACCACGAAATAAAAGGAGAGCATAAATACAATACCCGTTCTACCGGTATTGATGAACTCCGCAGCAGTCTTACAGAGCAAGACCTGCAACACGCCAGTATTTACCAACCCGTTAGTTTTTACATAGCAGAGCTACTGTTTCAACAGCTGCCGTACCACGTTTTGCATACAGGTTTTTTGGATGCCGGCTGTGGCAAAGGCCGCACAATGGCCATGGCAGCATACCACGGATTTAAGCAGGTCGAAGGCATTGACTTATCCGCCGCTATGATAGCTCATACCAACGCAGCCATCGCAAGCTGGGCTTCATACTACCCTCATGCCAGCTTTCATGCTTGGCAGCAAAATGCCATGGACGTACAAGTGCCCCTGCACACAAGCGTTATTTTTTTATTCAATCCGTTTGACGCTTTTGTCATGCAAGCTTTTGTAAAACGGGTAGCAGAAAGCCTGCAGCAACAACCCCGTGAAATGTATGTGCTCTACTGCAACCCATTGTACAAAGACATTTGGGAAGCAGCAGGATTTGAATGCATTTTTCATTCTCAAAAAATGCATTACCTCGAAGGCACTATACTGCGCTATTTACCACAATAAAAAAGCCGGCTGCACTTTGCAACCGGCCATATTTTTTACACAGCTTTATTTTACGCTTCAGCAGGTGCTGCCTGCTTGCTATCCATGAGTTCTACGCTGCGGTGGATGAACGCTGTAAGATCACTTCCCTTCAGCATGCCTTGGCTTAGCAATGCCAGGTCAATCAAATTCTGCGTCAGCTTTTCCTTTTTCGCTTCATTGCCTTCCTGCAAAATTTGCTGGTGAATGGGATGGTTGCCATTCAGCGTAAAGTTTACTTCATCGGGCATGTTGGCGTAAAAACTCATCATACCGCCACCACCGCTAATAGCTGCCATGTCTTTCATACGACGGCTCCATTCGGGGCGGGTGGCCACCACTGGTGCCGTATCCGGACTCAGGCCTTTTACTTCTACCACGGCACTTGGATTGGTGAGCTTGCTTTTAAACCAATCTACCAGGCTGGTGCTTTGCTCCTGCGTCAATACGCTTTCGTTCTTTTCGTCTTTATCAATCAGGTTGTCAGCAATATCGCTGTCCACCCGCACAAACTGCACATCGCTGAGCTTGGCTTCCATTTGGCCCATCCAGCTGGGGTCAATCAGGTCGTTCAGTTTTACTACGTAGTAGCCCTTGCCCTGCGCTGCTTTTACAAACGCATCCTGCTGCACTTCGTCGCTGGTATACAGCACAACCGTTTTCTTGTCTTTGTTTACCTGCAGGCTTTCTACGGCTTTCTTGTATTCTTCAATGGTCATGAAGTTGCCGCTATTGGTATCCTGCATAATCAGGAAGTTCTTGGCCTTGTCAAAGAACTTGTCATCGGTCATCATGCCATACTTCACAAACAAACCGAGACTCTCCCACTTGCTTTCAAAATCGGCCCGGTCGTTACGGAATATTTCATCCAGTTTGTCGGCTACTTTCTTGGTAATGTGGGCGTTGATCTTCTTCACATTCGGATCGCCCTGCAGGTAGCTGCGGCTCACATTCAGCGGAATATCAGGGCTGTCAATCACACCATGCAGCAACATCAGAAATTCAGGCACGATGTCTTTCACTTCATCCGTTACAAACACCTGATTGCTGTACAACTGAATCTTGTCTTTCTGTATTTCGTAGCTCTTCTTGATTTTGGGGAAATACAACACACCCGTAAGGTTGAACGGATAGTCTACGTTCAAATGAATCCAAAACAGCGGCGTTTCGCTAAAGGGTCCG
>JADLHL010000321.1 GCA_020848815.1 Chitinophagaceae bacterium
ACCGTTACTGGCACCATGGCGTAAATACAAGGCATGATGAAGGCACCCAAGCCTGCGAGGAAGCCTTCCAGGAAAATTTGCCACATGGATTTTTCTTCTTCTGTGCCGGTGGCTTCAGCTGAAGCTGCATCGCTGCCGGGTGGAATAGTAGCGGTAAAAGGGTATTCGCCATTCGGAAACTCATCGCCCTTTATGCCCAGCCACACCAGTTTGCCGGATACAGATCCGGTTTCGACATTTACCCGAAGGGGCAAGCGAAATTCCACTGAATCTTGGTACACCCGGTAGCTGCCACCATTGCCGTCGGGCAGGGTTTGCAGCTGGCCATTTTCAGTGATGGTAGCACCGGAAACCAGCAGGGTAGCACTGCTGCTATCAAGCACTATGCTGCTGATGAGCGGATCATCGGCTGAGGTTGGCTGACTCGTAAACAGCGCCAGTGAATCTTTCAACAATGCTTTGATGATGAGCACGGCGCTGGTATCGCTGGTGCGTTGTACGCTGCTGCTAAACTGCACGGGTTCCTGCTGTGCCAGGGCAGGCAACACGGCCAGCCAGAGCAGCAGGGCGAACATAATTTTTTTCATACTCAAGAGAGCTTACCGAAGATTATTGCAAAGCAATGGTGAATGGTTTTTCTGTAGGAGGCAGGCACTGCTTATCGTCGCAGGCCATGTATTCTACCGTACCGGAAAACGATGTTTTCAGTGGCTTTTTCAGTTTTACCACCTGCACAAAATCAACCGTCTTTTCATAGAATTTCACCATTTCGGCGGTGCTGGGGTCGCGGAGCGAAACGGCTTTACCCACCACTTTTACTTTTCCCTGAGGGGTAGCCAGCGGGTTGCTTTTGAGCACAATGCTGGTGGCCACGCCAATATCGGCACTATGGTCGATGGTATAAATATGCCAACCCGGGTCGATGCTGGCCGTGAGGTGCAGCTCGTAGGTGGTAGCGTCAATTTTTTTGGCAGAAAAAGTCCATTTCACAGGATTTTTTACCTGGCTCATGGCCATGCTGCTGAGCAACAGGGCCGTCAACAAAGAGAAGAATTGCTTCATGGTTGTCAATTAAGTAGAGGTATAGCAACAACGCTATGTGGTTGTAGTTGCAATGATAACCAAACCCTTGCATGCACAAGGCGACTTAGGGCACAAGGACCCGCCAATTAGCAAAATGTTTAGGCAAAACGGCAGCGGGCCGTTTGTAATCATTTAGGACACAAGGCCCAGCTCACGAAACACCTGAACGCCGTCTGTATTGCCGAGAGCATTGCTGCAGGCACGTTCGGGGTGGGGCATCATGCCAAATACATTGCGGCTGCTGTTGCAAATGCCGGCAATGTTGCGGGTGGCACCATTGGGGTTGGCCTCGCCGTTTACTTCACCTTCAGGACTGGCATAGCGGTAAATGACCTGCTGGTTAGCTTCAAGGCTATCCAATGTGGCGTTGTCTGCAAAATAGCGGCCCTCGCCATGGGCAATAGGAATTTGCAGGCCCTTGGTATTGGCACCGTTGAGGTACACATTTTTACAAATGAACTGCTGGTTGGCATTGCGCAGCAATACGCCGGGCAGCAGGCCGGCTTCGCACAAAATCTGAAAGCCGTTGCACACACCCAATACCTTGCCGCCCTTGTTGGCAAACTCAATCACACTTTGCATCATGGGGCTAAAGCGGGCAATGGCACCGCAGCGCAGGTAATCGCCGTAGCTGAAACCGCCGGGCAGTACAATGCAGTCGTCGGGGGTAAACATGCTCAGGTCTTTGTCTTTGTGCCACAGCATGATTACTTCCTGGCCCAAATCGTACGCCAGTGCATCGTGCATATCTCTGTCGCAATTAGAGCCGGGGAAAACAACTACACCAAATTTCATGGATACGTGATTTTAATTGAGGCCGCGAAGATAAAGATTTACAGGTTTAGGGTTGGTAAGTTGGAAAGTTCACATGTTCACAAGTTTGCAAGTTCAATTGATAAATGTCTGATTTAATAAAGGCGGTTGCAGCAATAACTTGCAAATTAAACATGTGGGGCAGAATAGATGGGCAGATCAACTCGTCACTTCATGCGTATTTGTAACCACCGTTATCTCAGGCTTATGGTACACGGTACTGTATGGAGATACACTTTTGGTGAGCCACACATTACCGCCAATAATGCTGTGGTGGCCTATCACGGTTTCACCACCCAAGATGGTAGCGCCGGAGTATATCACGGCATGGTCTTCCACTGTTGGATGGCGCTTGCTATTGGCCATACTTTTATCTACGCTTAAAGCTCCCAGCGTTACACCCTGATACAGTTTTACATGGTTGCCAATGTTCGTGGTTTCACCAATCACAATGCCTGTACCGTGGTCTATAAAAAAATGATGACCGATGCTGGCGCCGGGGTGAATGTCGATGCCCGTTTGTGCATGAGCCTGCTCGGTAAGAATACGGGGAATGAGCGGTACGTTCAGTTGGTACAAAGCATGTGCCAGCCGGTACAAACTAATGGCCAAAAAACCGGGGTAGGCACGTACTACTTCAAAGCTGTTGGTGGCTGCAGGATCGCCGGCCACAATGGCATCAATATCGGTATTCAGCAACGCATATACTTCGGGCAGCTGCGCAAAAAAGGCTTCCGTAATTTCCTGATTGTTGCAGCTATGGCAGGCCTTGGTGGCGTTCAGTATGCTTAGCAATTCATCTTGCAATGCAGCCAGCTGATGGTCTATCGCATCAGGCGTTTCGTAGCGATACTCGGCTTTTTCGGGAAATAAAATACAGAGCAACGACATGGCCCATTGGGCAATGCGATGATTGGATGGAACGGGCTCTACACCGGCTTGCTTTTGAAACAACTGCTGTGCAAATGAAGTAGACATGTTGGTAAATGTGCATGCATAAACATGCGGAAACAAAAGTAATGGCTATCCAATCAATGAAGATTGGGGCTTTGTTAAACCAGCCGAAGCTCGGGGAGAATTACCTTTTTCGCAACCTGCTCAATACTGCAGCTTCACCATATCGGCCACAATCTTATCGATGGGAAGGGTGAGTTGTTCGCTGCTGAATTCATGCCAGTGTACAAAGCGGGGCGTCTCAATTTCGCCTGTGCTTTGGTAAATGGCCATTTGCTGTTCGTCAAAATCAAAAGGCTTTTCCCGCAGGGGAGCAGTAATAGGTTCTAAGGCAAATGCTTCGTAGTAAATGCTGATGATTTGAAACTTATTATTGAACGCACTGATCTGAAAAAAATCGGTGGTGTAAATGTGATTGCCCACTTCCACTTTCAGGTTGAGCTCTTCCATAAACTCACGGGCCAGGCAGTCACGGGTGCCTTCACCAAACTCTAATCCACCACCGGGAAATTTGGTAATGAGCATACCCCTGATGTATTCATCACTTACCAGTACCCGTTTGTTGTCGTCCATCAAAATGCCATACACACGAATGCTGAAATCACTCATCGGGAAGTTTTTTTACGTACAAAATACCAAGCCAGCCACAAGCCAAGGCTTACTGATAGTAAAACAGGTATGTAAAATGCGTAATGCGATTCCTGGCCCGGCAGCGGCACGTTCATGCCATAAATGCTGGCCACTAATACCGGTATTTGTAGGGCAATGGTTACATAGGTCAGTCGCTTCAATACCACGTTTTGGTTATTGCTGATGATGCTGGCAAAAGCATCCAGCGTACTGCTCAAAATGTTGGTGTAAATATTGGCCATTTCAAGGGCCTGACTGTTGTCTACAATCAGGTCATTTAAAATGTCTCGTTCTTCTTCGTTTAAGCTTAAGAAATTGGTTCGTTCCATTTTCATCATCAGTAGTTCGTTGCTGCGTAAAGCAGTCACGAAATACACCAAACTTTTTTGGATGCGCACCAGTTCCAGCAGGTCTTCGTTGCTGTTGCTGTCGTATAGTTTTTGCTCCAGCAAATTACGGCGGTGGTTGATTTCTTTCAGAAAATCCATGAAGTTCACCACCACTTTTTCAAACACTTTCAGCACCATCAATTTCCTGTTATCAGGCTTCCGGTTTTGAAAGGTGTTGAAGAATTTTTTGATAGCTGCATTCTCAAAGCTGTTGACCGTTACAATTTGGTTGTGGGTCAAAATAATACAAATAGGAATGGTGATGTAAAACGCATCGCTGTCGTTGAACGAGTTGTTTTCCGCAGGTGTTTTAATCACAATCAACCGTACGTTGTCGTCTATTTCGTAGCGGCTTCTTTCGTCGATATCGAGGGAGTCGCTCAAAAAGTCGAGGGGTATTTCCAGGTTGTCCGACAGTTGCTGAAATTCTTCCTGTTTGAGGGGCGGTAGCACATTTACCCATGCACCCGGCTCGGGGGCATGAATTTCAATGGTGCGTTGGTCCTGATTTTTGAAGTATTGTATCACTGGGTGGCAAAGATGCGGCATTCTGCCATTGGCTTGCATGAAGTTTCTGCGGTCATTTTATGCCCGGTGTTTCCGAACCATTGGTGCCACTCATTGTTGATGGCATCATGCGACAGGCGGTGGTAGTTGTATGGCTGAAAAGAGACTTGCGGTGGCAAGATCATGCTCCCTTGCAGGCGGCCATTGGTACAGGCTTGCCGGTACTGCCGTTGTATGTATTTGAGCCTGCTTTGCTACTGGCACCCGATAGCGATGTGCGGCATTGGTGGTTTGTGTGGCAATCGTTGCAAGCTATGCAGCAAGCTCAACCTACTGTGCTCATGTTGAAGCTTCATACAGCTGTGCCTGATGCATTTCATTGGCTGCTGCAGCACTACGATATCAAAGGATTGTACAGTCATCAGGAAACGGGTAGCGATCTTACATTTCAGCGGGATAAATGGGTGGCCAAATGGTGCCAATCCAACAACATCCTTTGGCATGAAACTGCCGACCGTGGCGTACAGCGGGGTTTGCGTCGCCGCCAGCAATGGAATCTGCAATGGATGGAATACATGGAAGCGCCCATTTGCCAGCCGCAATTTGAAAGAGCGGTTTGGGCAAACCCGCCTTCCAATGGACCTATCCTTCGTTCTTTCGATGAACTGTTTCCTTCTTTCTCAAGTATCCAAACGCAACGGCAACCCGGTGGTACTGCAGCAGGCTTGCAATACCTGCTGGGCTTTTTGCAAGAACGAGGCATGCATTATCAAAAGCATATTTCTAAGCCCTTGCTTTCCCGCACTTCTTGCAGTCGGTTGTCGCCATACTTGGCCTATGGCAATGTATCCATCCGTCAAGTGTGGCAGGCCACGCAACTGCGCATTGCTGCTGAGCAATCTATGAAAAGACCATTGCGTTTTTTCAGCCAGCGGTTGCTGTGGCACAGCCATTTTGTGCAAAAGCTGGAAACCCGCCCCGGGCTGGAGTTTGCCAATACCAATGATGGATTCAACGCCGTTCGGCAGGAGGTAAATGATTCATTTGTAGCAGCCTGGCAGCAAGGTCAAACGGGCATACCGATGGTTGATGCCTGTATGCGCTGTGTAACCGCAACGGGTTTTCTCAACTTCAGGATGCGGGCTATGCTGGTGAGCTTTTTTACCCACCACGGCTGGCAGCCCTGGCAGGCGGGTGTGCATTGGCTGGCCCGGCAGTTTTTGGATTACGAACCCGGTATTCATTACCCGCAGTTTCAGATGCAGGCTGGGGTTACCGGCATCAATACCATCCGCATTTACAACCCTATCAAGCAGGGCATCGATCACGATGCAGATGGGCGGTTTATCAGGCAATGGGTGCCAGAGTTGGCCAAGGTGCCGGCACCGTTCATTCATCAGCCATGGCTGCTCAATGTGTTTGAGCAAAGAGAATATGGCGTTGAATTGGGCAGCTCCTATCCCGCACCCATTTTGGAAGTAGATGCGGCGGCTCGTTTTGCCCGTGAGCAACTGTGGCAACTAAAAAAAAACAATGCAGTTCGGCAGGCCAATCAGCAAATACTGGGCACCCTTACCAGCCGGCGTACCGAAGAAGATGCCATGGGAGCTTAATGCTTCGGCATGGGTAAGCCCATCAGCCAGTCGAGTTGTGGATCTTTACCTAAAACGAACGTATCGGTGCCAATGATGGCAAAGCCCATTTTCTTGTAAAAGGCAATGGCCGCTTCGTTTTGCTGCCACACACCCAGCCACAGGTAGTCGTGGCCATACTCGGCGGCATGTGCTTTGGCAGCAGCCATCAGTATGCGACCAATACCCTGCCCCTTGGCTTCGGGGTGTACATAAATGCGGGAAATCTGCAGGGGATTGTCGAAAGGCATAGGCATGGGCGGCTGGCTCCATTGCAGTTTCAGCAGGCCAACAATGTTGTCATTTACCAGCGCCAGCAGGTACAGCACATCATCCTGATGCATTTCTGCTGCCAGCACTTCCGGAGCATAGGCGTGGCTGCAATACAGCTCCATATTCTCGGGAGTATTGTGGGCCGCATACGTATCTCTGAAAGTCATTTCGGCAAAGCCGGCCACGGCCGCAAGATCTGCAGCAGTGGCCGGTCGCATCCAGCATTGGGTAACATCCATGGGGGTGAATTATTCAGCTAATGATGACAAAGACTGATGAATAATCTGCACACATTCCCTGATTTGGACTTCGGTAA
>JADLHL010000322.1 GCA_020848815.1 Chitinophagaceae bacterium
GCTTTACCATTGGGCTGGCTCAGCATAACTGTAAACTGGTTATCCTTCGCCAACATATCCACTGCGCCAGGCAATGCTATCATCACTGTTTGGTTAAACGGCAGCAAGCCTTTCCACTGATAGGTTTTTTGGGCAGCGCCAACCGTACCATATACAATGGTCAAAGACTTCAATGGCTGGCTACCCACATTGCGTACAATGATGGTAGCATTGTTGATAGCAGGATTGTAGCGGGTAAATGCCTGCTTGTTGGATGGTGCTACAATGTCTTCCAGCAATACATCTTGCTGATGCGTAGGCTGGCCATAATAAAACAGGTAAGAACCGATGTGCTCATACGCTTGCACATTGCCCGTAGCTGTGTACGGCTCCATTTGCAAGTCCACCTGATGGGCTCCAGCTTTAGCAGGCATATCAATCACGTCGGGGCGTTGCAAATCGCCGGGGCACCAGTAGGCACGGTCATATATCCAGGTACCGCCTTGCGGGTACAAGGCATTGTCGCTACACTCCTTCCACATGTCACGTTTATCAGCCACTTTTCCATCGTGCAGTATTTGGCGCCAGCGGCTACAAAACTCACTGCAGTTGCGGGGTTTGTCGGCCCCATGCCCGGTATGCTGAATGCGTACACGGCTGAAAGATGTTTGCGCCGGAGCAGTATAACGCACAGGCATTACAGCAGCAGCAAATGGCGCTGTGCTATCACCATATTTAAACTTGCCATTCCACAAGGGTTGCATACCCAGCAGTGGGGCAATGGCAGGGCCAAATTGCACGGCTACATCCATCGTCAATGCCCAGCCAACAGTGTTGGGCTCGTAGCCGGTGTGCACGTATTCAATCTCTACACTATCCCGCAGCATGTGCTGAAAATCGGTCACATCTACTTCCCACATCCATTGCCAGCCTTTGCCAAAGATGCTGCCATAGGGTGTGAGCATGCGGCCTATTTCAATGCGTTTGTCTTCGCCATGCACACCGCCTTTTCTGCGAATGCTGATAACATCACAATAATCCCAATGGGCAGTGGGCATTTCGTCAGGAGAGCCCAGTGTAAGCTGCAAGGTCATGCGGCGTACAGCAGCTGATGCTTTGGGAAATACGCCCCATGTTTTATAGCTGTTCTCTCCTTTGGAAGGGTCGGTTACAATCGTTTTTTTACTGAACGTATGCACAACAGTACTACCACTGTTTTGTGCCATTGCTGTTGTTGCCAGCAGGCACAGCAGCATGCTCCACAGGCTTGTCATCCGCATCATCTTTCGCTTCATAGTTGTTTTGCTTGGGGGTAAAAAAATCAGCATATCATTCACCAAGGTTCGGGTGCCTGATATGCTGATGGATGTATTAAAAAAATGTCGTCGCTAAATGTTCAATCCGCCGCAGGCACTAATCACCTGACCGGTTACATAGCTGCCCATGTCGCTGGCCAGAAACACGGTTACGTTGGCAATGTCTTCTGCCGTACCAAAGCGGCCCAGAGGAATACCGGCTTTGTATTTGTCAGCAGCTTCTCCTTCTTTGAGGTAACTCGTCATATCGGTTTCTACAAAGCCGGGTGCAATGGCATTGCAGCGAATGTTGCGGCTACCCAGTTCCTTGGCTACGCTTTTGGTAAAACCAATAACGCCTGCTTTTGACGCCGCATAGCTGCCTTGTCCGGCATTGCCCATTTCACCTATTACGCTGCTCATATTAATGATGCTGCCACTGCGGGCTTTCATCATGGGCTTAATCACTTGCTTGGTCATGTAAAACACGCTGTTCAGGTTGGTTTGAATCACCTGCTCCCACTGCTCTGGCGTCATGCGCATCAGCAGATTGTCTTTGCTGATACCAGCGTTATTCACCAAAATATCTACGGTGCCAAATTCGGCCAGTACATCAGTCACCAGTTTTTCGCAGGCGGCAAAATCGCCGGCATTACTTTGGTAGGCTTTTGCTTTTACACCCATGGCCTGCAGCTTTGCTTCGAGGGCTGAGGCTTTTTCGGCACTGCTGTCGCTTACGTAGGTAAAGGCAACGTGTGCCCCTTGTTCTGCAAATTTGATGGCGATGCCTTCGCCAATGCCCCGGGCTGCGCCGGTTACAATGGCCACTTTATTGTCGAGTAGTTTCATACGAGTAGGTTGATTTATCAGATTAAGAACATCACGCAATAATACAATACCATTTTATAAAAATATCCTAGCAGAAGCAGGTAGCATGCAAAGAAGAGCAATGCCAAAGGCAAGGCCACCATCCATTTCAAACTATAAAACCGCCGAAAGGCTACAACCAGATAAACACACATGATACAATTGGAAAGCAGCCAGCCAGGTCCATCGTCGGCAAAAAATGAAACGGTTGAAGGGTAAGCGCTGCTTATCGCAACCATTAATAGTGGCATTATCAGGTAAGAAAAACCAATATAAAGCGCATTAAACTCGGTGGCATAAATGAGATGATCGAAGTAGTAGCCACGCTTTTTATAGAAAAACCCGAAAAGCAGTAATCCAGTTACGGGAATCATGATAAAAATTAATGGCTTGGCCAGTTTTGCCGACTTAGTATCATAGGCAACGGCCATGGCAGCATAATCTCCGTTGTATTCTGCCAACTTTTTTTTAGCTGAAGCAAGTGCCAGATGATGATAATTGTAATCTTTACTTACATAAGTATCCAGCCGCATATTGAGCCCCTGAAAACGAGGAAAAAGCAAATACAGTACTACGATGAATAAAAAGAAGGGGACTGGTTTGAAATACTTTTTTCGAATGCCGTTACAATAATCAATCGAAAGCTTGCCAGGTTTGAAAAAGACTGTTTTTAATGTTGTAAAAAAACTGCCTTCGAAGTGTGTGAGAAAATGAAAGGCTTCTTCGCCAAGATGCGATACTGATTTACTGTGTTCATCAAAAACCCTTTCGCCGCATTGGTTACAGTATTTTCCTGTGAAGGCATTGTTGCAAGCCTTACAAATGTGTGTGGTTGTTTTATTTTTCATGCTGGTTAAAAATAATAAGAATCTCTTCCAGCGTATTCCTGTCATTACTCAGCCGCGGCACTTTGTGTTGGCCACCAAGCTTGCCTTTGCTGCGCAGCCATGCAGCAAAAGTACCTGTGGGTACAGCATGCAGTACCAACCGGCGCAGGGCAATATTTTTATGCCGCTTGGCATCGTAATCGCTGTTGATGTGGCGCAGGGCTTCATCCAATGCATTGGCAAACTGTTCATTATCGGCGGGAGCTTGTGCAAACTCTACGGCCCATTCATGGGCTCCGTTGCTATCGGCACTAAAATAGAGTGGTGCTGCGGTGTAGTCCGTAACTACTGCACCGGTTGCAGCACAAGCGGCAGCAATGGCCTGATCGGTGTTTTCAATGATTACTTCTTCACCAAAAGCATTGATGAAATGCTTGAGGCGGCCACTCACTTTTACCCTGAATGGAAATGTAGAAGTAAACTGAATGGTATCGCCAATGAGGTAGCGCCAAAGCCCACCTGTAGTGGTAATTACCGGCGCATAGTTTTTACCTACCACTACATCTTTCAGGCCCACGGTTTGCGGGTTATCCGTGCCGTATTCTTCAATGGGCATGAACTCATAAAAAATGCCGTGGTCCAGATAGAGTAGCATGCCGTCTTCATCTTCATGGCTTTGCGCCGCAAAAAAGCCTTCGCTGGCATTGTACACTTCGAGGTAGCGGATGGGGCCGCCAATAAGTTGCTCAAACTGCTGGCGATAGGGCGTAAACGATACGCCGCCATGCAGGTATAGTTCCAGGTTGGGCCACACATCGAGCATGCGGCTTTTACCCGTTATTGCTAAAATGCGTTTGAAGAGCACCAGTGTCCAGGTAGGTACACCACTCACACTGGTTACATTTTCAACAATGGTGCTTTGTGCCAGCTGTTCAATTTTCGTTTCCCATTCGTCCATCAGGGCAATGCTGAGTTCGGGGGTTTTAATCCACTGGCTCCACATGGGGGCATTTTGCAGCAGCACGGCGCTGAGGTCGCCGTAATGTATGTTTTCGTTTACAGAAGCGATTTGATGACTGCCACCAATCACCAGGCCTTTGCCGGTGAGCAGGTCGCTTTCGGGATAGTGAAAATAGTACTGCCAGAGTACGTCTTTATTGCACTGAAAATGATTGGTATCGAGGCTTTCCTGACTCACAGGAATGAACTTGCTGCGGTCGCTGGTGGTGCCGCTGCTTTTGGCAAACCACTCTACCGGCGTGTTCCAGAGCACATTGTCTTCACCCGCCATCATGCGTTCGATGAAGGGTTTCAGATCGTCATATTCGTGAATGGGTAGTGCTGCTTTAAAGTCGCGGATGCGGAAGGTGGTGCTGAGTTTGTAGCGTTTGCCAAACTCAGTATACTGCCCGTCGGTTACGAGGTGTTGCAGCACATCACGCTGCGCCCCCACGGGATCGTCCATCCAGTGTTGAATCGCATTTTGGCGCAATCGTGCCAGTCGGGATATGGCCGGGCTGAGCAGTTTCATGTTTACTGTGGCGGCAAAATAAGGAATGCCGTACAAATTGGCGGCAATCTATGTCATGTGAAGACAAGCAATGCTTGTAAAAGCGAAGTTTCATGATGTTTTCAATCACAGCGGTATGAAATTAGATGCTTTGTTCCCGATAGCTATCGGATCAGCATGAAGTGCATCCCCAACTGTCGGTCTTTCCGTCTTCCGGTCTTCCCGACTTTCGGTCTCCCGTCTCCCGACTCCCGACTGCTCAACTTTTTTCCCCTCCATGCAACGACCTTTGCCGCCCTGGTGTCAACCCAGCACATCATGCACCTCACCCCTACTGCACAACTGGTGGCCGACTGCCTGCGCAACCGTGCTGCTGCCCAAAAGCAGCTGTACGATACCTATGCGCCCCAAATGATGGGGGTGTGCTACCGCTATACCCGCCAGGCCGATGAAGCCAGCGATGTGTTGCAGGAGGGTTTCATCAAGGTATTTACCAACCTGCAGCAATGGAAAGGCGATGGTGACCTTGGGGCTTGGATTCGCCGCATTATGGTGAACACGGCCCTGAACTGGCTCCGCGACCGCCGCCACATGCAGTGGGTGCAGGAAGAAGCCATAGCCGAAGATTTTGCCAGCGATACCGTGCACACACCGGTAGAAAAACTGGAAGCCCGCCAACTGGCCGATCTCATCCGCCAACTGCCGGCCGGCTATCAAACCATTTTCAACCTGCATGCCATTGAGGGCTACAGCCATGTGGAAATAGCACAGCTGCTGGGCATCAGCGAGGGCACCAGCCGCAGCCAGTACCTGCGGGCCCGCCGACAGCTGGCCGGCATGATCAACGATTCTATCACCGCAAAAAAACAGGACTATGCCAGCCGATAAAACCTTTGAGGAACACATGCAGCAACAGCTGGATGCGCTGCGCATACAGCCTCCCGCCAGCGACTGGCAGCAGATACATGCCGCCCTGCACCCGGCCAAACGCCGCCGCATCGTGTGGTGGTGGTTGCCACTGGCAGCCTTGCTCATTAGTGGCGCCATTTACCTGGCCAAAGAACCCAGCGGCGTAGCAAGGGAAGGAAGAAATACTGCTGCGAAACAAAGTGTAGCAATATCGGAGAAGACAGCAGTATTTAATAAAGAAGACAAAGAAAGAAAACACAATGAACCAGTGGGCAATGATAAAGAGGTGATAACAAAACTGGCAACTAAAAATGGCGACGGGGAAAAGCCGGAAGTAAAAAATGAACGTCAACAACAGTCTTTAACAACACAGCATAATACCCAACAACCAGCAGGCATTTATGCAACGTCCGTTGCTAAAAAAACAAGCCGCCACACTTCAGGCTTTGCAAAAAACACTACAGCAAAAATTGATGTACCCACGAATGAACAAACCGCTGAACATAATGGAATAGCGCCTGCAGATACAGTGTTGCCCCAAAGCAATTATGCAATTCTCCACGATACGGCAGCAATAACACTCCGTTCATTGGAAGGCTTTCATGCCGATGCCGGCAACTCATTGCCCCAATCAACAGCACCATGGCCATGGATGGATGAAAAAATATTTACACTCTCACCACGCATCAGCACACACCGCAAATGGCAAACAGGTTGGTGGGCTGCTTTGGGCAGCACCCGCCTGAGCCAAACTGCCAGCATTTTTGGTACCCAAAAAGTGGCGGCAGATTTCAGCAGCAACAACCCCGGTAATGTGCGGTATGTGAGCAGCCGTACAGAAAAAAACGGACAATATTTTAGTGCCGGTTGGCTGCTGCGCAAACCCATGGGCAAGCGCTGGGCTTTCAGCACCGGCCTTGGTGCAGGCTTGCAAAACTGGGAGGTAAGTACTTCCGTTTTTGCTGACAGTATTTTACCTAGTGGTAGCTTGTACAACCGGGCACTTACCAGCACCAGCGACCAACAATACCGCATGCTTACGCTGCAAGTGCCCATGCTGCTGGAGTGGAAATTATTGGGCCAACAAGAAGGCATTTGGCTGCAAGGCGGACTCAATAATCAGTGGCTGCTACAACTGCGGGAAAAACAAAGCGTGGCCACTCTATCGCAAAATTTTGCCAGCACCAGCAATACAACCAACGTGGCAAGCAAAGCCAATGGCTGGCAGCCGCAACTTCGCCTGGGCCTGGTGTACCAATGGCAAAGCAAAACATTCATTCATCAAATGGTGCCTGCCGTGCAAATGCCGTTGCGTTCGGCCTTCCGAACTGATAGCCGCGGCCTGCTCAACATTCAGCTGCAGTACAATATGCTGTGGCTACGGAAGTAAGGGGGAAGTTGATTGTATGATTAGTTAATTGGTTCATTAGTAAAGTTCCTTTGTACATCCTTAGTGTCTTCGTGGTTCAAAAAAGCAAACGCAAGTCCTGCTAACTGCTAACTGCAAATTGATTGACCCCCCTGCGTCTTTGTTGTTCAAAAAAAATTAAAAACCATGCAACGCTTGATGACAATGCCGTTTCATACCTATACAAAAACCACTACCATGATGCTGAGAAAAATATTGCTGGCTGGCATGGCTGCTGTGCTGCTGCTTACAGGTTGTGTAAAAGACAAAGTGACGAGCACCTATGTGTACTACCGGCCTGTGTATAAAACAAAAGCTGCCGTTCGCAGCGAAGTCAAAAGTAGCACACCCCGTTCTATCCAAAACCCCGGCAAGTTGTTTTACAAAGATGGCTATGTATTTCTTAACGAACTCGACAAGGGCGTTCACATCATAGATATAAAGGACGTTACCAAACCCAAACTCGTAAGTTTCGTGGCCATTCCCGGCTGTGTGGATTTGGCCGTGAGAGGCAACACCCTCTACGCCGATCTGGATGTTGACCTCGTAGCTATTGATATCAGCGACCCGTTGAATACCAAAATCACCAAGCTATTGGAAGGCGTTTTTCCGCACCGCTACTACGGCAGTTTTGTAGCCGATAGCAGCCGGGTGATTGTAGACTGGCTGCGGGTAGATACCACCGTTCAAAACGTTGACAACCTGGGTTGGGGCATGAAGGCTGCCGACTTTATGACCTTTGCCAGTGTAAGCAACAGCAGTGGTGGCCGCTCCGTAAGCAATGGCGTAGGTGGCAGCATGGCCCGCTTTGCACTCAGCAATGATCGGCTCTACACCGTAAGCTACGACGACCTGAAAATTTTCAATACCGCCATTCCAGAAACACCTGCTTATATTAAAGAAGTGCCCCTGAATGTTTGGGATATAGAAACCATTTACCCGTTTAAAGACAAGTTGTTTTTGGGTGCTTCTACGGGCATGCACATTGTAGACATCAGCAACAAAGACAACCCCGTGAAGCAGGGAACATTTACCCATGCCCGTGTATGCGACCCTGTGGTAACTGATGGCAAATACGCATACGTTACACTCCGCAACGGTACGCAGTGCGGCGGCTTTATCAATCAGTTGGATGTGGTGAACGTAGAAAACGTAATGGCACCTTCTTTGGTAAAATCATTTTCCTTGTTTAACCCCCATGGCCTGGCCAAAGATGGCAACCTGCTGCTGATTTGTGACGGCGCAGATGGCCTGAAAGTAATGGATGCCACGCAACCCAATAACGTATACCAATTGGGGCAACTTAAAAACCTCATTACCTACGATGTGATTGCCCTCGATGGTATTGCACTTGTATCAGCCAAAGACGGACTGCACCTCATAGATTATCGTACACCAAGCAAGCCCACACTGCTCTCTTCCATGGCCATTGGCAAATAACCCCTGTTTCTTACCGTTACATTTCATCTGATATGAAAAAGCGTCTGTTTTTGTTGCTGTTTTGCCTCAACCTCATTCCACTCTACATGCTGGCACAATTGAAAGGCTGGAAGCCCGGCGGCATTGCCGAAGCCGGTTTTGTAGCCGGAACTGCAGAGCCTTCTTACGACTGGCGTACGCAGTTTACCATGAGCAAAAAATTATGGTCGGTAGGCGTAGGTGCCGGCGTAGATGATTATAAATTCAGATCGGTACCCGTGGTGCTGCAAGGCCGACGGTATTTTGGCCAGCGAAAACTGAAACTCTTTGCCTTGGCCAGCGGTGGCCTCAACATTGTAACCGACAAATCGGAACCTCAACCCAATTGGTGGTGGATTGGAGACCCGTGGCGTGGCGGTATTATGACACCTGCTATCATCAACCATTATCAAAACGGCTACTATGCCGAGCTGGGCACGGGCATTGCCTTTTTGTCGAAAAAGCAGCATGGTTTTACCCTCGGCCTCAGCTGGAGCCGCAAAACCACCACCGAGTGGTACGAAACCGAAGCGACCATGACCAGCAACCCCACCGATATGGACCGCACCACCAACCGCTACCAGCTCAACCGCATGGTGCTGCGCCTCGGCTACAAATGGTAGGGGCAAAATCCCCGATTGCCCCGAAATGTTTACATTAGAAAAAAAATCGGGGATATGACAACCATTGCTTTGTACAACATTAAAGGCGGTGTAGGAAAAACAGCCGGCTGTGTCAACCTGGCTTATCTGGCCGCCGAAGAAGGAAAAAAAGTACTCATCTGGGATCTCGACCCGCAGGGCTCCGCCTCCTTTTATTTTAGTGTAGAAGCAAAGCTCAAAGGCGGTATCAAAAAACTGCTGACCGGCGAAAGCCAGCTAGACAGCAGCATTCAAGCCACCGAGTTTGACAACCTGTGGGTACTCCCCGCCGATTTTGGCAACCGTCACCTCGATGTGCTGGTAGACAGCACCAAGCAATCGAAGAAAAAATTCAAGAGCCTTGTAGGTTCATTGCAGGGCGAATTTGATTACCTGTTTATTGATTGTCCTCCGGGCATTGGCCC
>JADLHL010000323.1 GCA_020848815.1 Chitinophagaceae bacterium
CTCACGAAACTGCCCATCATGATCATCATGAGCAGGGATTTGTGTCGAAGTATATCTTCAGCATGGATCACAAAACCATTTCCAAACAATTCCTGATTACCGGTATTGTTTGGGCCATCATCGGAGGTTTGTTTTCTGTTTTCTTCCGTTTACAGCTCGGTTATCCCGAATCAACTTTCCCATGGCTGGAAGACATTCTTGGTCGTTGGGCTGAAGGTGGCCGCATTAAGCAGGAATTTTATTACGCACTGGTAACCATGCATGGCACGGTGCTCGTATTTTTCGTGTTGACTGCCGGTTTGAGCGGTACATTTTCTAACCTGCTGATTCCGCTGCAAATTGGTGCTCGTGACATGGCCAGCCCCATGCTGAACATGCTGAGCTACTGGTTTTTCTTCTTGGCCAGTATTGTTATGATTGCCTCTTTGTTTATCCAAACCGGTCCCTTTAGCGGTGGTTGGGTAGCTTACCCACCATTGAGTGCTGTGGGCGATATGAGCCCCGGTTCTAAGCTCGGTGCAGATTTGTGGATTGGCGCCATGGCATTGTTCGTTGTGTCTTCATTGCTGGGTGGTCTTAACTACATTGCCACCATTTTGAACATGCGTACAAAGGGCATGAGCATGACTCGTTTGCCTTTGACTATCTGGGCTTTCTTCTTTACAGCCGTATTGGGTGTATTGAGCTTCCCTGTATTGTTCAGTGGTTTCATTCTCCTGTTGTTCGACCGTAACCTCGGCACCAGCTTCTACCTGAGCGAAATTTATGTGCAGTCTACACAAACGGCATTGCCTAACGAAGGCGGTTCTGCCATTTTGTATCAGCACTTGTTCTGGTTCCTCGGTCACCCCGAAGTATACATCATTCTGTTGCCAGCCATGGGTATGGCCTCAGAAATTATGAGTACCAATGCACGTAAGCCCATCTTTGGTTATATGGCCATGGTCGGTTCTATGTTTGCTATTGCCATTCTGGCTTTCCTGGTATGGGCTCACCACATGTTTGTTACCGGTCTGAATCCATTCCTCGGTGCTTTCTTCGTGCTGTTAACCTTGTTGATTGCCGTTCCGTCTGCTATCAAGGTGTTCAACTGGCTGACGACTATCTGGCGTGGTAACATCAGATTTACACCTGCTATGCTGTTTGCACTGGGCTTTGTAAGTCTGTTCATTAGTGGCGGTCTTACAGGTATTTTCCTGGGCAACTCTGCTTTGGACATTCACTTGCACGATACATACTTCGTAATTGCCCACTTTCACATTGTAATGGGTGTGGCCAGCTTCTTCGGCATGTTTGCCGGTGTGTACCACTGGTTCCCGAAAATGTTTGGTCGCTTCATGAACAACACCTTGGGTTATATTCACTTCTGGGGTACGTTGGTTTGTGCTTACGTTATCTTCTGGCCTATGCACTACGAAGGTTTGGCTGGTATGCCACGCCGCTACTACGATTACAGCCAATGGCAGTCGTTTAAGCAGTTTGGCGAACTGAATGAAGTAATCACCATCGCGGCCATCATCAGCTTTTTGTTGCAATTAGTATTCGTGTTCAACTTCTTCTACAGCATTTTCAAAGGCCGTAAGATGTTGGTTCAAAACCCTTGGGAATCGAATACACTGGAGTGGACTACACCTATCAATGCCGGACACGGCAACTGGCCTGGTGAAATACCTGAAGTACACCGTTGGGCTTATGACTACGGTAAAGACGGAGTGGATTTTATTCCTCAAACCGAACCAGTTGGAAAAGATGAATCCACACATCATTAATGAATGATTGAGAAATAATTGAAAAAACAGCCCCGTATCAAGCGGGGCTGTTTTTTTGCCAATACATTTGCGGCTCAATTACAACATGGCTATCGCTACCAAAGTAAAGGACTACCTGCAGCTGATTAAGTTCACCCTGAATATTACGGTGGTCTTTTCCAGTGTGATCAGCTACTTGCTGGCACCCAATATTGATTTCAATTTTAAAATGGTGATGCTGCTCACCATTGCCGGATTATTAGTCACCGGTAGTGCCAATACTATCAATCAGATTTACGAAAAAGACTCGGATGCGCTGATGAAGCGAACAGGTAACAGACCCATTGCGGCTGGCCGGATGAGCAAACAAGAAGCCTGGTTTTTTGCAGCCTTGTCTGGTGGAGTAGGTGTGTGGCTGATGTGGTATTTTTTTAATACCGAAGCGGCGTTGCTATCCTTATTGAGCCTGTTTATTTATGGTTTTGTATATACACCACTCAAAAAAGTAAGTGCCATCAGTGTGTTGGTGGGCGCCTTCCCCGGCGCTTTTCCCTGCCTTATTGGGTGGGTAGCCGGCGCCGATGGATTTACCGCTGGAGGCTGGGTACTTTTCGCCATTCAGTTCATTTGGCAGTTTCCGCATTTTTGGGCCATAGCCTGGGTAGCTCACCGCGACTATGATTTGGCAGGATTTAAATTGTTGCCCAATCAAAATGAACCCACCAGAAATACTGCCATTCAGGCCATAGGCTACGCCTTGCTGATGGTACCACTTGGTTTTTTGCCCAACATAATTGGCATGTCGGGTGTTTTTAGCATGTGGTTGGTGCTGGCTGCCAACGTGGCGATGGTGATACAATGCATCCGCTTGTACAAAGACATGGATGTAGCCGCTGCCAGAAGGGTAATGTTCAGCAGCTACATTTACCTGCCCATTGTATTATTGAGTTTACTGTCCGATAAATTGTAAAAGAAAATGAGTGTGATGACAGCTGAGAAGAAGAAGATACATCCGTATAAGTTTACCCTGTGGGTGGCTATGGGCAGCATGCTCATGATGTTTGCCGGTTTTACGAGTGCTTATATTGTAAAAAGAAATCAGGCCAATTGGCAGGGTTTTGACTTGCCATCCATTTTTGCGTACAGCACAGTGGTTATTTTGCTGAGCAGCGCAACCATGCAACTGGCGGTAAAAAACATCCGTAACAGAAACATGCAGGCATACCGCCAATTACTGCTCGTTACGGCCATTCTGGGTATCGCATTCCTGGCCATGCAATGGACAGGCTTTGTACAACTCAACGACAGGGGAATTAAACTGATTGGGCAGGGTAGCAATGTGTCGGGTTCTTTTTTAGCTGTAATAGCCGGCATGCACATGCTGCACGTAGCAGGTGGCATTGTAGCCCTGGTATGGATGCTGCGCAATGCACTCTTTAGCAAAACCCGCAACTACAGTGCCGTAC
>JADLHL010000324.1 GCA_020848815.1 Chitinophagaceae bacterium
AAAAAACTCATGGCAACAAAGCACTCTATATTGCTCACAGGTGGCGCAGGCTTCATTGGTACACACATCCTTTCCATGTTTCCTGACACGCAATTTATAGTAGCCGATATTCAGTCGCCACACCAAATTCTACCCAATACCATTTACTTAAAGGCAGATGTAAGAAATGAAACCGACATGCGGCCCATATTTGAGCAGCACCGGTTCGATTGTGTGTTGCACCTGGCTGCAGCCCACAAAGATTTTGGCATTGAACAAGAAGAATATTTTGAAGTAAACGAAAATGGCACTGCCCTGGTAAGCAAGTTGGCAGGTGAGTATGGCATTAAAAAGTTCATTTTCTTTTCTTCGGTTGCCGTGTATGGCGATTGCGACGTACCTACTACCGACAAAACATTGCCCAATCCAAGCAATGATTATGGGGCCTCAAAGCTTGCAGCTGAACAGGTACTTTGCCGCTGGTGGCAGCAAGATGAAAGCCGCACTGTCATCATCATTCGGCCAGCCTTGGTTTTCGGCGAAGGCAATGTGGCCAATATGTTTCGGTTGATTGACCAAATCAACAAAGGATTATACTTTAACGTAGGCAAAGGAGACAATATCAAATCCATTGCCTATGTAAAAAATCTGGTAGAAGTAACATGGTACCTGCTGCAGTTTCAAAGCAGCGGTATTCACACCTACAACTATGCAGATCAGCCGCACCTGCGTACCGCCGAAATTGGCCTTACCATTGCTGCCGCTTTGGGCAAACCCAAGCCCAAAAGCATTCCAATGGGCTTACTGCTCATGATGGCTAAGCCATTTGACCTGCTCATAAAAATGTCGGGCAAAGACCTGCCCATTTCCAGCCACCGGGTAAAAAAGTACGGCACCCAAACCTACCATCAGGCACAGCAAATTTTTGCAGACGGCTTTAAGCCAAAATATACAACTCGGGACGGTCTGGCAAAAATGGTAGCCTGGTATAAAGAAAGTGTTCAAAAAAATGGCAAATAGCTGCACCGCATGACTGTATCCATCATTACCGTCTGCTACAATAGCAGCCAAACCATAGCCGATACCCTGCAAAGTATTCGCCAGCAAGATTACCCTCATATAGAATCGATAGTGGTAGATGGCGGCTCTACCGACGGCACCATGAGCATTGTGGCCCAATATGCAGATGTGGTTACCAAATCTGTGTCGGAGCCCGACAAGGGCATTTACGATGCCATGAACAAAGGCCTGGCCATGGCAACCGGCGATATCATTGGTATTTTGAACTCCGATGATATGATGGCTTCGCCACACAGCATTAGCCAAATTGTGGCAGCTTTTCGGGAGCAACCCAATGGTTGTGTGTATGGAGATCTGGTTTATGTGCAACAGCAAAACACCCAACAAATTGTTCGGTATTGGAAATCGGGAAAAGGAACTGCCCGGAAATTTTATTTCGGATGGATGCCGCCGCACCCAACATTCTATGTATCGAGGCAGGTGCTCAATACTTGCGGCCAATATGATTTGCGGTTTCCTGTGGCAGCCGATTATGAGTACATGCTGCGGGTAATGGTGAAGCACGGTGTAAAAGCCGTATATGTGCCCGAAGTATTGGTAAAAATGCGCCTCGGTGGATATTCCAACCAATCCGTCAATAGCCGTAAACGCTCTTTTTTCGAAAATCACGAAGCATGGCGGGTAAATGATTTGAAACCATATTTCTTTACAGTCTGGTTGAAAATAGCCCGCAAATTCAAACAGTATTTAGCAAAACCTTGAAAAGTATACCAGCAATTATAACCTTACCGCCTACCTCATGAAAACAGCACTCATCACCGGTATTACCGGGCAAGACGGCGCCTATCTGGCCGAATTATTACTTAGCAAAGGCTACCACGTACATGGCGTAAAACGCCGCAGCTCCATGTTCAATACCGATAGAATTGACCACCTCTATCAGGATCCTCATGAATCCAACGTGCAGTTTAAGCTGCATTACGGCGACCTTACCGATAGCACCAACCTCATTCGGATAATACAGGAAGTGCAGCCCGACGAAATTTATAATCTGGCTGCGCAAAGCCATGTAAAAGTGAGCTTTGAAACACCGGAGTACACCGCCAATGCCGATGCCATAGGTGCCCTGCGTATTTTGGAAGCCATCCGCATTTTGGGCCTTACCAAAAAAACGAAGTTTTATCAGGCCAGCACCAGCGAACTCTACGGTCTGGTGCAGGAAGTGCCCCAGTCGGAGCGGACGCCTTTTTACCCCCGTTCGCCGTATGCTGTGGCTAAATTGTATGCCTACTGGATTACGGTAAACTACCGCGAAGCCTACGGCATGTTTGCCATGAATGGCATCCTGTTCAACCACGAAAGTCCGCTGCGGGGCGAAACCTTTGTAACCCGCAAAATAACCCGCGGTGTGGCCCGCATTGCCTTGGGCATGCAGGATAAAGTCTTTTTGGGCAACCTCGATGCGCAACGCGACTGGGGCCATGCCAAAGATTATGTAGAAGCCATGTACCTGATGCTGCAGCAAGAAACAGCGGAAGATTATGTGGTGGCCACCGGCATTACCACTACCGTTCGGGAGTTTGTACGCATGGCATTTGCCGAAGCTGGGATCGAACTCGAATTCAGCGGCAGCGGTGCCGATGAGAAAGCAGTGGTGAAAGCTGTAGCATCGCCCGACATTAAAGTGCAGCCCGGCACTGTGGTTGTAGCCATTGATGCCGCTTACTATCGCCCTACCGAAGTAGACCTGCTGATTGGCGACCCCACCAAAGCCAAAACGCAACTCGGATGGGAACCTAAATATGATTTACCAGCTTTGGTAAAAGAAATGGTGGCCAGTGATCTGGCTTTGTTTCGCCGCGAAAAGTTGCTGAAAGACCAAGGCTTTCAGGTTTTGAATCAGTACGAATAAACTGCCGCCAAGAGCATGGAAAAGCAAGCTAAAATTTTTGTGGCCGGCCATCGGGGGCTGGTGGGTTCGGCTATTTGTAAAAAGCTACAGGAAGAAGGCTACAGCAATTTGGTGCTGCGTACGTCTGCCGAATTAGACCTGCGCCAGCAGGATGCAGTGGCAGCATTTTTTGCCACCGAAAAACCGGAGTACGTATTTGTAGCAGCGGCCAAAGTGGGAGGTATTATTGCCAACAGCACTTACCCCGCCGAGTTTTTGTACCAAAACCTGGCCATTCAAAACAACATCATTCATCAAGCCTATGTGCATGGTGTAAAAAAGTTGTTGTTCCTCGGTTCAAGCTGTATTTACCCCAAGCTTTGTCCACAACCTATAAAAGAAGAATACCTGCTGACAGGCCCGCTGGAGCCTACCAACGATGCCTACGCCATTGCCAAAATAGCGGGCATCAAAATGTGTGACGCTTACCGGCAGCAGTATGGTTGTCATTTTATTTCGGCCATGCCTACCAATATGTATGGGCCCAACGACAATTTCGATTTACAAAACAGCCACGTACTACCGGCACTCATCCGCAAAATGCACACTGCCAAAGTAACCGGCCAACCCCATGTAACCATTTGGGGCACGGGCACACCCAAGCGGGAGTTTTTGCACAGCGATGATTTGGCAGCCGCCTGCTTGCACCTGATGCTGCATTTTGATGAACCAGGTCCCATCAATATTGGCACCGGCGAAGACCTGAGCATTGCCGAGCTGGCGCAAATGGTAAAAGAAGTGGTAGGCTTTGAAGGCCAACTTGAATTTGATACCAGCAAGCCCGACGGCACACCCCGCAAACTGTTGGATGTGAGCCGCATTCACGCCTTGGGTTGGAAACATAAAATTGAACTACGCGACGGCATCAGCGAGGTGTATGCACTGGTAAAGCCAGTTTTAAGTTAACGTGTGCTCATTGTTACAGCCGCTAAAAGGCAAGGTTGTATTTTTGCCGACTTCGTTCATGTGCAGTCGTTAGCCTGGTGATAACCGAATAGTAGCTGATGTTGGCTGGGCCGCATTTGGTCGAATAACCAAATTGTATCTATGAAAGTATTGGTGACCGGGGCGGCTGGTTTTATTGGCTATCATCTTACCGAAAGATTGCTCAAAGACGGGCATGAAGTGGTGGGCCTGGATAGCCTCAACGATTATTATCCGGTTGAGCTCAAACACGACCGCCTGCGGCAGTTGGGCATTGCCATTGGGCATGAACATACCGGCGATCTGCTGCAGAGTAGCCACTATACTTCCTTTCAGTTTATACAAATGAAGCTGGAGGATAGGGAGCTTTTGCAACAACTCTTTGCACAGTTTGCTTTTGATGCGGTTGTCAATTTGGCTGCACAGGCCGGTGTTCGTTACAGCATCACCCATCCGTACAATTATATTGATGCCAATATTGTTGGCTTCATGAACATACTGGAGTGCTGCCGCCACCACAATATCGGGCACCTGGTATATGCCAGCAGCAGTAGTGTGTACGGGCTAAATGAATCCATTCCATTCCGGCCCGATCAGCCCGCCGACCATCCTGTAAGCCTGTATGCCGCCAGCAAAAAGGCCAACGAAATGATGGCACATGTGTACAGTCATTTGTACAAAATACCAACTACAGGGCTTCGCTTTTTTACCGTGTATGGCCCCTGGGGCCGGCCCGATATGGCACTTTCATTGTTTACCAAAGCCATTGTAGAAAACAAGCCCATCGACGTGTTTAACCACGGCAATATGGAACGTGATTTTACCTATGTAGGCGATATTGTAGAAGGCGTGGTGCGGGTATTGCAACAACCTGCAACACCCAATCCCGATTGGGATGCAGCTCATCCCGAATCGGATAGCAGTTCAGCACCATACCGCATTTACAACATAGGCAACAATGCGCCGGTAAAACTCACCGCTTACATCGAGGCCATCGAAAACAAACTGGGCAAAAAAGCCATCAAAAACATGCTGCCCCTGCAGCCGGGCGATGTGCCCCGCACTTTTGCCGATGTACAATCGTTGATGGAAGATGTTGGCTATAAACCTACAGTCTCTGTGCCAGAAGGGGTGGGCTATTTTGTCGATTGGTACCTCCGCTATTATAAAATCCATTTGTAGTAGTACATTGCCTGCTGCATACTTTATGGCAAAAATTGCAATCATACTGGGCAGGCTGGTGATAGGCGGTACCACCATGGATACATTGCAGGCGGCCCGCCATTTACAACAAGAGCACGAACTACTGCTGATAACCGGTGGTGGTCAGAAAGATGAGTTCGAAGCGGCCTACCTTACTGAGCATCTACCCTCTATCAGGCACGAAAGAATACAAGGCTTCAGTGGCAGCATTCATCTCTGGCAAGACTGGAAAACCTACCGTCAGTTGCGCAAAGTACTGCGCCGTTTTCAGCCCGATATTGTACATACCCATACTGCCAAAGCGGGGCTAATTGGCCGTTTGGCCGCCGCTGCAGAGCGGGTGCCTGTGCTTGTACATACTTTTCACGGGCTCATGTTTCATGGGTACTATTCTTCTTTTGTTAGCCGGTTGATTGTGTATATGGAGCGATGGCTGGCCAAGAAAACGACCCGCATCATTGCCCTCAGCAGCATGCAGCAACAGCAAATAGTAGCGCAATACCGTATTTGCCCATTGCAAAAAGTACATGTAGTTCCGTTGGGCATTGAGCTCGACGCTTTTACCGAACAGCAGGAAAGCAAAAGATCATTTTTCAGAAGCCGGTACAAGCTTGATGAACACGAAGTGGCCATTGGCATTGTGGGACGGATTGTGCCCATCAAAAACCACGACCTTTTTTTGCAAGTGGTAGCACAGTTGCACCCCCAGTTTCCGCAGGCCCGGTTTTTTATTGTGGGCGATGGACATTTGCGCCGCAAACTGCAACAGCAATGCGACCGCCTTGGTATAGACTATACTTATTTTCCGGAGGAGCCCCGCAAGGCTACCCTCATTTTTACCTCATGGATTACGGAAGTAGACAAAGCCATGGCAGGCCTCGATATGGTGGTGCTTACTTCGCACAATGAGGGCACACCGGTATCGCTGATGGAAGCACAGGCAGCAGGAAAGCCTGTGGTAAGTACCAAGGCTGGTGGCATAGATGATATTGTAAGAAACGGAGAAACCGGCCTTACGGTAAAGCAGCATGATGAGGGGCACCTGTGTGAAGCTATCAGTCAGTTACTCAATAATAATGCCCAAAGGTTGGCCATGGGTAAGGCCGGAGCGGCATTTGCCCAGGCACAGTTTCGAAAGGAACGTCAGGTGGCAGATTTGCATCAGTTATACAAAAGTTTGCTGAGGATGTAGCGGCCCCGGCTGTCTCGATATATATTTGTGTTTAACTTCATATAGGAATTTTAAAACAATTTGGGGCAGTGCCTTGTATATAATAAGTAAAAGTGAGGCAACCGGATCGGAACTATAGTGTTCCGGACAGACCATCAAATTCATTTTGTCATGGATGCGTTTACAATCAAAGACTTAGAAAACCTTTCTGGCATCAAAGCCCACACCATCCGGATTTGGGAACAGCGCTACACGTTTCTTAATCCGCAACGTACGGATACAAACATTCGCTACTACAACAATCAGGAACTGAAGACCTTATTGAATGTGGCCCTGCTGAATAAGTATGGGTTCAAAATTTCGCACATTGATAAGATGAATCAGGATGAAATGCGGGAGAAAATCCTTTCCCTGTCGCAGGTTCAGGCCCAGCAGGAACGCATCATCAATGAGCTGATTCAATCAATGATTGAGCTAAATATTGATGAATTTGAAGAGACGTTGGAGAATTTCATCATGGCACGGGGTATTGAAAAAACCATTACCCAAATCATCTTTCCTTTCCTAGAAAAGATTGGTATTCTGTGGATTACCAACCATATTAACCCTGCCCAAGAGCATTTGGTTACCAATATTATCCGCCAAAAACTGATAGTAGGCATTGAAAGTACCGGCTCACATTTCCAAAGCGACAAGGCCCTGCTGCTCTTTTTGCCAGAAGGAGAGCACCATGAGCTTGGCCTGCTGTTCATCTATTACTTGTTGAAGAGTCGTGGGGTAAAAGTTTGGTATCTGGGAGCTAACGTGCCTTTGAAAGACCTGTCGTATGTAGCTGAGATTAAGAAGCCTGACTTCATTTACACGCACCTTACATCGGTAGCTAACAACTTCAATTTCGATCGATTCTTGCAAGCCGTTAGTATAAAGCTTCCGGCAAGCAAGGTTATTGTTTCGGGTCAGCTAACTCAATCGTACAAGAAAAAACTGCCGGCAAACGTGCAAGTCAAAACCTCCTTATCTGAGGTAATGGAATACATAGCTATGTTGTAACCGGTTATTTTTTTCCGGATGGCAACTTTGGCAACCCTTGCAAGGGGTGTGAAAAAGGTAAAACAGTTTTGTTTTACCTTTTTTTGTTTTTTTTAAACAAAATACTTGGAAAGCTGACGCATTTGTGTTTAACTTCACGTTCTAATAATTAAACACCTGCGGATATGTCTACTGTAGAATTTGATAAGTTGCTGCTGGATAATGCCGATTTTCTCAGGCCATTTGCGGTAACCCTTACCCGTGACCATGAGACTGCCAACGACCTGTTGCAGGAAACCATGTATCGGGCATTAGCCAATAAAGAAAAGTATAATGTAGGTACAAATATTAAGGCATGGTTGTATACCATCATGCGTAATATTTTCATCAACAACTATCGCAGAAAAGCCAAGCAGCATACCATTTTCGACAGTACACCCAACGAATTTTTGTTGAATTACAATCAGTCTGTGGTAGCCAACCCTGCCGAAGGCAACATCAAGCTCAAAGAGATAAATGCTGCCTTGCAAAACCTGCCGGAGATTTTCAAAAAGCCATTCTTGCTCTATTTTGATGGGTACAAATACCACGAGATAGCCGATATGCTACAGGAGCCTTTGGGCACTATTAAGAGCCGCATTCACTTTGCCAGAAAGCTCTTAAAAGCCCATCTGGAACGCCATTAAGTGGTTTCAACTTTTTTGAACTATTTTCCATGTCCCGTTAAACAAAAATGACGGGACATTTTTTATTATACAAAGCCAACACGTTGAATAAGAAAGCAGTAGTAATAGGAAGTGGATTTGCGGGAATGTCGGCCGCCAGTTTTTTGGCCAAAAGTGGCTGGCAGGTAACGGTGGTAGAAAAACATACCCTGCCGGGTGGCCGGGCACGCAAGTTTGAAGTGGATGGTTTCACCTTCGACATGGGCCCCAGTTGGTATTGGATGCCCGACGTGTTTGAACGCTACTTTGCCAGCTTTGGCCACAAGGTGGAAGACTATTACAAGCTCATTCGACTCGATCCATCGTACCGGGTGTACTGGCCCGACGACCATTGGGATATACCGGCAACATACAGCGAACTGGCCGCTATGCTCGAAAGCGTTGAACCGGGAGCCTCAGCTGCGCTGGATAAAGTAATGGCCGAAGCGGCTTATAAATATGAAATCGGCATCAACAAACTGGTATACAAGCCCGGCCAAAGCATAGCCGAGTTTTTAGATAAAGACTTACTGAAGGGAGTGTTTCGCCTCGATGTTTTTACTTCCATCAAAAAGCATTTTGGCAAGCATTTCAAACATCCCAAAACAAGAGAGTTGCTGGAGTTTCCGGCCCTGTTTTTGGGTGCCCTGCCCGAAGATACGCCTGCTTTATACAGCCTCATGAACTACGCCGACATTAAAGGCGGCACCTGGTTTCCGGAGGGCGGCATGTTTAAGATTGCCGAAGGTATGTACAAAATGGCGGTAGAGCTGGGGGTGCAATTTCTGTTTGAGCACGATGCACAATCAATTGATGTAACAGGCAAGCAAGCCAGGTCGGTAACGGCTTTGCACAAAGGCACACCCGTTGTATTGGAAGCCGATGTGGTGGTGAGTGGTGCCGATTATCATTTTACTGAAACCAAACTGCTGCAGCCTCAGTACCAAAGCTACAGCAGCAGCTACTGGAACAGCCGTGTAATGGCACCCAGCTGTTTGTTGTACTATGTGGGCCTCAAGAAAAAGGTGCCGGGTCTCAAGCATCATTCACTGTTTTTTGATACGTCTTTTGCGCCCCACGCACAAGACATTTATGCTACGCCACGCTGGCCCAATAAACCACTGTTTTACGTAAGTGCCACATCTGTAACCGATGCCAGCCAGGCACCTGCCGATGGTGAAAACCTGTTCTTTCTGATACCGGTAGCAACAGGTTTGGAAGGCGATGATGAAGCGTTGCGCCAACGCTATTTTCAACAAATCATACAGCGTTTTGAAGAGCGGCTGGGCACTACCATTAAAGACGATATTGTGTATTACCGCTCCTTTGCCCTCAGCGATTTTGTACACGACTACAACGCATTTAGGGGCAATGCTTACGGACTGGCCAACACACTCATGCAAACAGCTATTTTAAAACCTGCAGCCAAAAGCAAAAAGATTGGTAACTTGTATTATACCGGCCAGCTTACCGTGCCGGGCCCTGGTGTACCACCCAGCCTTATTAGCGGCGAAGTGGTAGCCACACTCATCAACCAAAATTTTAGCTAACTCATCAAACCGAATGCTCGATTGATTGTTACAATGCCTTCAATCTTCATCCGATAAAAACCAAGGCACTCAAGTATGATGCAATTGTTTCACCAGGTAAGCGAAATCTGCAGCCGAGTAACCACGGAGCGATACAGCACTTCGTTTAGCAGTGCTATCCGATTGTTGCATCAGGATCTGCGGCAGCCCATTCACAATATTTACGGTTTTGTTCGCTTTGCCGATGAAATAGTAGACACTTTTCACGACTTCGATAAGCAGCAATTGTTTCAGGAATTTAAAAAAGAAACTTACGCTGCTTTGGAAAGAGGCATCAGTCTCAATCCAATATTGCATAGCTTCCAGCTCACGGTCAATCAATACCATGTAGACCGCCATTTGATAGAAGCTTTTTTCTATAGCATGGAGCTCGACCTGAGCAGAAAAGTGTATGATGCCAGTGGCTATCAGCAATACATTTATGGCAGTGCAGAAGTGGTAGGCCTCATGTGCCTGCAGGTGTTTTGCGATGGCGATAAAAACTTGTACGACAAACTAAAAGATCCGGCCCGCAGTTTGGGCGCCGCCTTTCAGAAAGTGAATTTTTTGCGGGATGTAAAAGCCGATTACGAAGGCATGGACCGGGTGTACTTTCCCGACTGCGATTTCCGCAATTTTACCAACGAGGAAAAGCGCCAGATTGAGGCCGACATTGAAGCAGATTTTAAAGATGCTTACCAAGGCATCATTCAGCTGCCCATGAAAGCAAGGTTTGGTGTGTACGTTGCCTACAAGTATTATCTCTCGCTGTTCAAAAAAATAAAGCGGCTGGAAGCCCGCCGCATTTTGGAAGAACGCATCCGGATACCCAACTATGGCAAAGCCATGATTGTGGCCAAAGCAGGCCTGCGCAGCCAGTTCAATATTTTATAAGTTTTCTTTTTGGGTAAGGGCATGCATGTTGCTGCTTTTGCCTTTGTTTGCATTATGATTCAAGCATCGCCCGACGTAATACTGGTAAATGAGCAAGATGAACCCATAGGTACCATGGAAAAAATGGCGGCGCACCAGTCACCCCATTTGCACAGGGCTTTCAGTGTTTTTTTGTTTGATAAACAACAACGCATGTTGCTGCAGCAACGTGCCCACAGCAAATACCATAGTGCCGGCTTGTGGACCAACACCTGTTGCAGTCATCCCTACCCCGGCGAGCCCGTAGCTGATGCGGCCGCCCGTCGGTTGAAAGAAGAAATGGGTATTCATGTGCCTGTTGAAAAAGCGTTTCACTTTACCTATCAGGCCAGCTTCGACAATGGTTTGTACGAATACGAATTTGATCATGTATTCATTGGTGAAATTGATGATGCTACCATCGAACCCGATCCGGCAGAAGTAGCCGCTTACACTTTTCGTTCCATTGAAGAAATCAATGCCGACATGGCTACTTCGGCACACAAATACACAGAATGGTTTAAGATAGCCCTGCCATTGGTAGCGCAACATCTGAATGCAAATACGCTTGCATAACTGCAAATGGGTTAGCCATTAAAAAATTAAGGAGATGAGTAGCAAACGCCAGGCAATCATTGTGGGAGCAGGCATCGCCGGATTGGCTACTGCTATTCGTCTGGCAGTGCAAGGCTGGCAGGTACAAGTGTTTGAAGGCAACAGCTATCCTGGTGGTAAGCTCAGTTGGTTTGAGCAAGATGGTTATGCATTTGATGCGGGCCCCTCTTTGTTTACCCAGCCGCAATACATTGAAGATTTGTTTGCTCTCGCCAACGAACCCATTCAGGATTATTTTCAATACGTACAGTCACACGTAGCCTGCCGCTATTTTTTTGCCAATGGCAAACATGTGACCGCATGGGCCGATCATGACAAGTTTGCTGCTGATATGGAAACCCAATTGGGCGAACCTGCTGCCAACGTACACGCCTATCTGCAACGCTCTGCTACCACCTACAACAAGATTGGAAAACTCTTTGTAGAAAAAAGCCTGCGCCATTGGCGGCAGTTTAGCTGGAAGGAAGTGGCCACAGCCATCAGGCACAGCAGCAAGAGCTTGCTCATGGGTAGTTTGAATGCCTACAACGAGCAGGCATTTACGACGAAGGAAGCCGTACAGATGTTTAACCGCTACGCTACCTACAATGGCAGCAATCCATATAAGGCACCGGGCATGCTCAGCCTCATTCCGCACTTAGAATTAAACGAAGGAACTTTCTATCCCAAAGGCGGTATGATCAGCATTACGAATGCGTTGCATCGGTTGGCAGAAAAGAAAGCTGTTCAATTTCATTTCAACACTAAAGTTGACCGCATTATAGAATCGGCCGGCAAAGCAGAAGGTGTAGTAGTGAATGGCCGCAACATCATGGCTGATTTGATTGTGAGCAATGCCGACGTCTATTTTACCTACAAGCATTTACTGCGCAATGAACTGGCAGCCAAAAAAGTATTGAAACAGGAACGCAGCAGCAGTGCCCTTATTTTTTACTGGGGCATCAATACATCCTTTCCACAACTGGGTTTACACAATATTTTCTTCAGTGATAATTATGCAGAAGAATTTCGCCACTTGTTTCAAACCAAAACCTTTTACCAAGACCCAACGGTGTACATCAACATCACTTCCAAAATGGAAAGTGGGCAAGCACCCGATGGCAAGGAAAATTGGTTTGTGATGATTAATGCGCCGGCCAACGTTGGCCAGCCCTGGAGCGAATGGATACCGGAAGCCCGGCAGCGGATTATCAGCAAGTTGAGTGCTCATTTGCAGTGCGATGTAGCATCTCTCATTGAAACCGAAGCGGTACTCGATCCTGTAACCATTGAGCAACGCACAGCCAGCTACATGGGCAGCTTGTATGGCACCAGCAGCAACAGTCGTATGGCGGCGTTTTTGCGTCACGCCAACGATAGTGCACAAATACAAGGGCTTTACTTTGTAGGTGGTAGTGTACACCCCGGTGGCGGTATTCCGCTCTGCATGCAAAGCGCAGCCATTACAGCCAATCTTATTCAACAACAATACAAGTCGAAGCATGTTGCCCATCACTAATCTCGCCGGACTCTCGCAGCCCGTTCGGGAAAAATGGGCCTTCATCATTGCGCTTGCTTTTCATGTGTCGGGCTTCATCGCCATTGGCATTTTCAAGAGTACATTTTTCATCAGCCTTACCTGGCTCAACTTGTTGATTTGCCTCGCCTTGGTGTTGTGGACGCAGCCCGATAAAAACCGTTGGTTTTGGTTGTACGCCATTGCCGCTGCAGTTATTGGTTTTGGTACAGAATACATCGGCGTAACTACCGGCATGTTGTTTGGCAATTACAGCTATGGCAGTGTCATGGGGTGGGGTATCAATGGCGTTCCGTTGCTCATTGGTGTACAGTGGTTGGTGACTACCTACTGTGTAGGCGTGGCCATGCACATGCTGCATCATTGGCTGCTCAACCGGCCCAATAGCCGGGCCGCCAACATGCCCAAAATTTGGCAGGCAGTGTCGGTGGTATTAGATGGCGCCATGCTGGCAGTACTGTTCGATTGGGTGCTTGAGCCGGTTGCTGTATCATTGGGCTATTGGCAGTGGGCCGGCGGCGAAATCCCACTATTCAATTATCTTACATGGTACCTCGTCAGTGTGGTCATTCTGATATTGTTTCATCAATTCCCCTTTCGCAAACAAAACCTCTTTGCTGTGCATTTGTTACTCATTCAGTTCATGTTCTTTTTGCTACTGCGAACGGTGGGTTAAAAAGTCGCAAAGACCGGAGACGGTAGTCCGGAGTCTGGTGAAATAAACACATACTACGTCCCCTCTCCTTTGGAGAGGCCGGGAGAGGTCAAAATAGACGAAAGGCCGAAAGATTGGGAGATGGAAGTCCGCGTCCCCTCGCCTTTGGAGAGGCCGGGAGAGGCTAAATAGACGAAAGTTCAAATACTGTAAAGCAAAAAATGTAATGGAACTTGTGAACTCGTAAACTAATCAACTCGTAAACTAAGAAACATATGCATTGGTCACTTTGGATACTCATTACACTCGGTACATTTTTCGCCATGGAAGGCATTACCTGGGCCACGCATAAATACGTGATGCATGGTTTTTTGTGGTACCTCCACGAAGACCACCACAACCCCCGTGGCCATGTGTTTGAAAAGAACGATGCCTTCTTCCTCATCTTTGCCATACCAAGCTGGCTCTGCATCATGCTCGGTTTACAAAACGGCGTGTATTGGGCCGCCGCCATTGGCTTCGGCATTGCCATGTATGGCTTTGCGTATTTCCTGGTGCACGATGTCATTATTCACCAACGCTTCAAATGGTTTACCCGCAGCAATAACATATACGTTCGCACCATTCGGTGGGCACACAAAATGCACCACAAGCACATTGGCAAAGAAGACGGCGAAAGTTTCGGTATGCTCTACGTAGCCAAAACCTATTGGGATAAAGTACGTGCCGACAGGCAACGACAGCAGGCATCCAAAGCGTAATTATTTTGTGCACCAGCTGCAGTAATCCTATTTAACTTCGTTGCCTGTCCGCCGGCAGGCAATCACTTTCAATATAATAAATCAAACAGGCGGGTGTCACTCCCTTCAACTTCCGGTAATCCTATTCAGCAGTTCGACCACATCATTCTCGGTGCCGGTTGTGCGGGTTTGTCGTTGGCGGTACGCATGGCAACTGAGCCTCGTTTGGGACAACAAAAAATATTAGTCATCGATAAAGCCCCCAAAGCAGGCAACGATCGTACGTGGTGCTTTTGGGAAAAACAACCCGGTTACTTCGAGCATTTGGTGCACCACCGCTGGCAGCAATTGTGGGTGAAGCATCCGCAAGGCGCATTGACCTTGCAGCTCGATGGCTATGCGTACAAAATGATTCGCAGCATCGACTTTTACAAAAATGGCATGCAGCAGTTGGCAGCAGCGCCCAATGTGCAATTGCACTATGGCAATGTGCAATCCGTTGATGCGACTAATGGGATCATCACGACCGATGGCGGTACTTTCAAAGCCACGCATATTTTTTCCTCGGTGCTGTTGCAAGAGCCGGTTATGCAGCCCGATGAATTTTACCTGCTGCAACATTTTCGCGGTTGGTTTATCGAAACGGAAGAAGATGTGTTTGACGAAGCCGCTGCTGACCTCATGAACTTTCGGGTGAGCCAGGAGCACGGATGCGCATTTATGTACGTGCTGCCACTCAGCAAGCGAAAGGCATTGGTAGAGTACACGTTGTTTACAGAAGAAGTATTGACAGATGATCAATACGATGCAGGGCTGCAACAATTCATTCAGCAAGAACTGAAGCTGAATAGCTTTCACATCAGCGAAGTGGAAAACGGTATCATTCCTATGACCAACCTGCGGTTTCCTGCACAAGAGGGACGTGTTACCTACATTGGTACAGCGGGTGGCCGTACCAAAGCATCTACAGGGTACACCTTTCAGCACATACAGCAGCACAGCGAACAGTTGATGCATGCTTTGCTCAACAATCAATCAACGGCACTGCCCATGCCACAGCGTTTTCATTTTTACGATAGTGTGCTGCTGCAAATTTTGCATGAACGACAACTGCCCGGCGCCGATATATTTTTCCAATTGTTTCAGCGTAATCCTGCCTCCAGAGTGCTGCGCTTTTTAGACAATCAAACCAGCCTGTGGCAAGAGCTGCGCCTCATGAACACTACGCCGTGGAAATACTTTGTGCCCGCCTCCCTACAGCAGCTGCGGCACCTGCGCCGCAAAGCCGGCTGACCTTTGTCACCCAACAAGTCGGGGTTTTTTCGGAGCATTGCGGCCACAACGCCGTTCTTATGATTGCCCAACCAACTACTGCCGGCCTGCAGCAGGCACAAGCATCCTTCTTACAACAGTACCCCGATTTCCACAGTACCCAACTGCTCGATGATATGCGGGCCACGGAGTACAACCGCCTCGATGCACAAGGCCATTTGTATCTCGATTACACCGGCGGCAATTTGTATGCAGCCTCACAAGTGCAGCGGCATCTGGAACTGTTGCAGCAATCGGTGTTTGGTAATCCGCACAGCACCAATCCTACGTCTCAATTGGCAGGCAAACTCATCGATGAAACCCGCCAATACATCATCGATTATTTTCAGGCGCATGATTATCACCTCGTCTTTACTGCCAACGCTTCACAAGCATTGAAGATTATTGGCGAGGGGTACCCCTTTCACGACAACGGCCATTTTTTACTACTGTTCGACAATCATAACTCTGTGAACGGTATACGGGAGTATTGCAAAATGAAAGGCGCTTCGCATACCTACAGCCCGGTAGATATTGAAGACCTGCGGGTGAATGAAAACCAGCTGCAGCAATACCTCGAAGCGCATCCTGATAAAACAAACAAGCTCTTTGCCTTTCCTGCGCAGTCGAATGTATCGGGTGTGCAGCACAGTTTGGAATGGATTGACAAAGCCCATGCATTAGGTTGGGATGTACTCCTCGATGCAGCAGCATTTGTGCCCAGCAATCGCCTCAATTTATCGGTGGTGAAACCAGAGTTTGTGTCGATGTCTTTTTATAAAATATTCGGTTACCCCACAGGTTTGGGTGCTTTGTTTGTACATAAAAAAGTATTTGATAAGCTGCACAAACAATGGTTTGCCGGTGGCACTGTGAAGTTTGTGAGTGTAAGCAGCGACAACTTTTTCCTGGCCGAAAACTATGAACGTTTTGAAGACGGAACCCTCAACTACCTCGGCATTCCGGCACTCAAAATTGGCTTCGAGCACATCCATCATATTGGTATCGATACCATTCATAACCGGGTGAGTATGCTTACGGGTTGGTTGCTTCAGCAGCTGCAAAGCCTGCGCCACAGCAACGGAGAAGCATTGGTGCATGTATTTGGCCCCAAAGACACATCGGCCCGTGGCGGCACTATCATCTTCAATGTGTTTGATAGTGCGGGTGTAGCATTGCCCTACCTGCAGGTGGAGGCCGATGCCAACCGCGAAAACATTTCACTTCGTACCGGTTGCTTTTGCAATCCCGGCATCGATGAAATCAACAATTGCATCAGCACCGATGAACTCTCAGCCTATTTTACCAGCCGTAGCGGTGGCGATTTTCAGGACATGATAACTGCCCTCGGCCGTATGCGTGGCGCCATCCGCATTTCGCTGGGCCTTGCCAGCAACTTCGCCGATGTGTACCGCTTTGTGCAGTTTTTGAGGCAGTACTTGAAATAGAAGGGAAGTCGGGAAGTCGGAAACTCGGGAAGACCGGAAGACCGAAAGTCGGAAAGTCGGGAAGACCGAAAGTCGGGAGTCCGTAGTCTGTAGAAGAGCAACCAAAGTCAACCGCCCCACTCTACGTCACCTCTCCTGTGGAGAGGATGGGTGAGGTTAATAAAGTCTGAAAGACCGGAAGACCGTAATCAGTAGAAGGGCAACCAAAGTCAACCGCCTCACTCTACGTCACCTCTCCTGTGGAGAGGAAGGGAGAGGTTAATAAAGTTGGCAAGTCCATCGACTTTTGTCCTTTCCTCAATCCCCATCTTCCAACTGAAACACCGTTTCTACCGGTACCTGAAACAAGCGGGCTATTTTCAGCGCCAGCACCGTGCTGGGCACGTATTTGTTCAGCTCCATGGCATTGATGGTTTGCCGGCTTACACCAATCTTTTCTGCCAGATCAGCCTGCGTCATATTGTGAATGGCTCGTTGCACTTTAATTGTGTTTTGCATGG
>JADLHL010000325.1 GCA_020848815.1 Chitinophagaceae bacterium
ATAGCTGGTGGCGATGATGCCATGTTTAAAGCCGTAGAATTTGCCGAAGACAGCAAAGAAGAAGGCTGGAAAGATTTGGAAAAACATTTTGTAAGTGATAAAGATGTGGTGGTGGGTATTGCTGCCAGTGGTACCACACCGTATGTAATTGAAGCCTTGCGGGAATGTCGTCAACGCGGCATCATTACCGGCAGCATTACCTGCAACCCCAATGCACCGGTGAGTAAAGAAGCCGACTTTCCCATTGAAGTGGTAGTAGGACCCGAGTTTGTAACCGGCAGCACCCGCATGAAAAGTGGTACTGCACAAAAGCTGGTGCTCAATATGATTAGCACCAGTGTAATGATACAACTCGGCAGGGTAGAAGACAACAAGATGGTGAACATGCAGCTCAGCAATGAAAAACTCGTAGACCGTGGCGTAAAAATGTTGATGGAAAAAACAGGCGAAGCTGACTATGAACAAGCTAAATCGCTACTGCTGAAATACGGCAGCGTTAAAGCCGCCATGGAGCAAACGGTGAAATAATTTCGCTGCAATAGATTGAATGAAATCTGTGAATCTGTGGCCATGATTTTATAGCCACAGATTCACAGATTTTTTGTAAATATTTAGGGAGGATTGTAGTTCTTATGCTGTATGGTACGGTTCGAACATGTGCACCAAATCTTCGTTGTAAAACAACAGGCATTCCCGCAAGGGCTCCATCGAAAAATTATACTGACTCATCACTTTGAAAAACGCCTTCGATGTATCGCGGATGCGGCGGTCGTGTAGCTCTACGGCAATGAATTTGGTGCGGGGCAGCCATTCTTCCGGATTGTTTTCAATCACATGTTTTTCTGACCCTTCTATGTCGAGTTTTAGCAGGTCAATCGTTGCCCAGTTTTTCATGGCCATGATTTCCGGAATGGAATAGGCTTTCATAGCGCCGGGTGTTGCTGCAGGCACTTCGGCTACTTCAAATGAAGTGTGGCCACGGCCTTTGTCTACCAGTTGCAAATGCGCCGGATAGCCCCAAAGCCCGCCTTGCAAAGCGGTGATTTGCGGATATGCTTGGGTGTTTTTTTGCAAATACGGGTAGTTGTAGTCGGATGGTTCGATGCTCACAATTTCGGCCTGTGGATAGCGGTTGGCAAAATAGACAGCGGCCAAGCCAATATTACCACCGGCATCGAGTATGGTTAGTGGTTGATGGGGCAATCTGAACTTGTAATCCTGTGCTACCAAAATGAAATCAAAACCATCATAATCGTCTTTGTACGAACGAAAATGAATAGGGTGTTTGTACTGATCAATTTTCAGTGTGGTAAACTGATCCCGTTCCGCCTTCCACATTACCCGCAAAGCATTTTTCCACCCGAGGTGATAACGCAGTCTGAAAAATGATGTACGCATGAATGTCAGATTTTAGTAGAGTAGGATGTAGGTTAGTATTTGTCTTGCTGCAAATGCCCGTTGGCTTCCAACTTTCGAAGTTCTTCACTGGTGTGCCGGCTGCCATCGTGGCTCCAGCCGGGCGGTGCCAGCAGGTATTTGAGTTTGGTAAAAAACGGCACTGGTTTTTTCAAATCGTCTGCAATGGCCTGCCACTCATGGGTAACCACAGTCAGCGCATTACGTTCGGGTTGCTTGCAGGTAAGGCCGTAGCGGATGGGCTGATAAGATTGCTCATCCAGCTCGGCCTGAAAAGTGCCAAAGAGTTTGTCCCACACAATCAGGAACATGCCCATGTTTTTATCGAGGTACAAAGCATTGCTGGCATGATGTACCCGGTGGTGCGAAGGCGTGACCAACACATATTCGGCCCAGCCCATTTTGTTGATGAACTGCGTATGCACCAGTATGCCCCAGATTTGCGTAGCTGAAAACATGATGAGAATATCGGTGGGGGCAAAGCCAAACAACGCCAGCGGAATAAAAAATACAAAACGATACAATGGTTGCAATACCGAACTGCGGAAGCCTACAGTAAAATTGAACAGCTCAGAAGAATGATGGGTAACATGCACGGCCCAAAACATGCGTACCGTATGCTCTAACCGATGCAGCCAGTAAAAAATAAAATCTTCGGCGATGAGCAGCACCAGCCAGTACACCAAAGGATTACTGATTTGGCCAAAGCGGTGTTTGAATACATACACCAGCACCAGCAGGTACACACTGCGAAACAGCACATCAATGCCGGCGTTGAGCAGCATCATGTAGGCATTGGTCAGCGTGTCTTTTACGCTGTACACTGGTTTATGCCGGTAATTGCTCAGCAGTATTTCGCCCAAAATAATGAGCACATACAGTGGCGTTGAAACGAGAATGAGTAGATTTTCCCAATAGCTAATCATAGACGGCGGTAAAGATAACGGCCACAGCCTTGCGATTTTGGCGATGGCTGCAGCAATTTGCATGAGCTTTTCCTCATTCCCCCTACTTTTGAAACCATGACCGCTGCTGTGAAGAGAAATGTACATACGGAATCGTTGCTGCATTATGAAGTAGACCATTTTGTGCTGGATAGCTATGCCCTCGACAGGGCCGTGCTGGTAGATGTGTACCGGCCGCAATTGCAGGCAGGAATGCAGCCGTCTTTACTGCTGGTAAATGACGGGCAGGATTTGCCCAAAATGCCTTTTGCACCCATCATTGATGGATTGTACGCCGCTGGTAAAATTCGGCCGCTCATGGTGGTGGCCATGCACTGCAGCGAAGAACGCAAACTGGAATACGGCACTGCAGACATCCTCGATTACATGAGCCGTGGCAGCCGTGCCCGCTACCACCGCAAGTTTGTGTTGGACGAATTGATTCCGTACATACGGCAGGAATATTTCCTGCCCGTGATTCAGCAAATTGGGTATGCCGGTTTTTCATTGGGTGGCCTTTCGGCGCTGGATGTGGTGTGGAAGCATCCCGAAATTTTTAATGTAGCAGGTGTTTTCAGCGGCTCACTGTGGTGGCGCCTGAAAGACCTGAACGATGGCTATGAAGAATCAACAGACCGCATCATGCACAAGCTGGTGCGGGAAGGAAAATATGCCGACAATCTGCGTTTCTTTTTTGAAACGGGGACACAAGATGAAACCATGGACCGCAATAACAATGGCATAATCGATAGCATTGACGATACCTTGGATTTGATACAAGAGCTGGTAAACAAAGGCTACGATCGGGAGCAGCACATTCGCTACCTCGAGTTGCAGGATGGCCGCCATGATGTGCCCACCTGGGCCCGTGCTTTTCCCGACTTTTTAACCTGGGGTTGGGGTAAATAACGGATGCGGCTGTATGCAGCATAAAAAATCCATTCCGAATTGGAATGGATTTTTTTATGAAGCAATATTGCGTTCGATTAATTCTTTCTGACAGGCGCTTGCAGCACTGCTTTCGGAGCATTGTCTGCGGGGTCTTGCTGTTTGCGTCC
>JADLHL010000326.1 GCA_020848815.1 Chitinophagaceae bacterium
CCGTCGGCCTTCAGCCATTTTACCAGGGTTACTTCATTAATGCTTTCGCCAACCGATGGAACTTTGATTTCTAATGCCATTCGAGCTTCCGTTTTTAGGTGGGCAAAGGTGAAGAAAAAAGGTTAACCACCGGTGCTAAATATTGACGGAAAGAGAAAAAAAGCCGTAGAAGTGCTACAAAAAATCACTAGAAAATGTGATATGAATTGTGGCATAATGATTGCATATTTGTCCGGAAATTCTTCATATACTGCACGAGAAGTACCATTTAATAAACATTTCAACACTTTTGTTAAAATCTCACCTTAATTTCCAATAGTTCACAGTATCTTTAGAATGAAAATTTATATCAACGACTGATTATGAAACAATTGATCACCATCGGAGTAACATTACTCTCACTTTCTGCACAAGCACAGCTTGTGGTACAAAATGGTGCCACATTTTTCATTGACGCAGGCGCTACTGTAACAGTACAGGGCGATGTAACTGCCAGTGCCAATATATCGGGCACAGGTAAACTGCTCATGAAAGGCACTACACTCCAAAACCTGAATCTCAACGGTTTCAGTGTTCCAAATCTCGAAATTGACAACGCATCCCATGTAGCGCTGGGTGGTGCAGGTCGTGTTGAGGGGGTGCTCACTTTCACCAATGGTAAACTTCAGTTGGGAGCCAACAACCTTACTGTATCTAGTGCCGGTTCGTTTACAGGTGCTGCTGCTGGTAAGTTTGTTGAAACCAATGGCACTGGCGAACTCCGCAAAGAATTGACTGCTGCCGGTTCAGTAACCCTCCCTCTCGGAGTTGGTAGCGATTATACACCTCTTCAATATCAGTTGACAGGTGGCACTTATACCAGTGCTTTTGTAGCTGGTCGTGCAATAAATGGCGGTCACCCTGCCAAGCACCCACGGTCAACAGATTTTTTGAATAATTATTGGTCTTTGAACAGAAGTGGTGTAGCAGGTGCAACTGTAACTGCTGTAGGTACTTACGTAGATCCTTCTGATGTAACGGGTACCGAGGCCGACCTGCGCAGCATGACCTACAACGGTTCTGCCTGGACCCTTGGTTCAGCACAAGACAATGCTGCTAACACAGTAACCGCTGCTGTTCCTACGAATACAGGTGATTTGTATGCGATGAACAGGTTTGTATTGGTAAGTCCGAAAGCATTTTTGCAGGGTGCATTTAATACAACAACTGGATTGATGTCTGACCTATTAAGGAATTCTTCAGGTGCCTATACTCCAGGATCTTTACCTGCTTCTAACTTGATACCCACATCTGACCCATACAGAACAAGTCCATACAGTTCGTTCTTTACTCATTCAAACAATAGTGTTCCCGAAGCCTTGACTTCTACCGCCGTATTAAATGACCTTGCAAGTTCTGAAAATCAAATTGTTGATTGGATTTTCTTGGAATTAAGGAACAATGTAACTCCTGGTAACACTATCCAACAAACTCGTTCTGCCCTCATTCAGAGAGATGGTGATATAGTTGATATAGATGGTGTAAGCCCCGTTTACTTCAAAAACATTGATGCAGGAAATTATGCTCTAGTAGTTAGACACAGAAACCACTTGGCTATGAGTCAGAATCCTGCTAACGCAATTGGCTTAAGTCTTTCTTCAACTGCGTTTGACTTTACTAATACCGCAAACACTGCTTTACTTGGACCCGCGGGTGCCGCATATGTTCAAACCGGCACTAGTCTAAAGAATGTAATGTGGAGCGGTAATGGATCTATGAACAACAACGTTCGATATGGTGGTCCTGCGAATGACAAGGATTATCTTTTAAGTACAGGTTTATCTGGAAATGCTGCCACTGTTTTAACTGGTGTTTATAATGTAAATGATTTGAATTTAAACAGAGTTGTGCGTTACGGAGGTCCTACAAACGATAAAGACTTCTTGCTCAATACTCCTTTAATTACAAATGGTAGTCTTACTAGAACACAGGTATTACCGAACTAACTTTTTGACTACTTTATTTAAATTGAGAATGAAATACCACACAATTATGAAAAAGAATTTTATAATACTTGTACTGCTTTATATAGTTGGCTTTTCAGCAAATGCACAAACCATTCAAGGCACTGTAAAAGCAGGCTCTATTGCCAATTCAGTAATTGTAGCAATTAGACCTTCTGCAACTATAACTGCATCAAAAATCTCCACCTTCTACTTTTCATTGGCAATTCCTGCAACTGTTACACCAAGGCCAACTGCTGCAATACTGAATAACTTCAATACAGCTATTAGTTATACCCTTGAGAATGTTTTACAGGGCACATCTACCCCACTAATTGAAAATATTGGTGGAACGAACTATTACGTGTACAACTTTTTAGGTGATGGTGCTCAGACAGCTGGATTAGAAAGAGACATTACCACAAGCGATAACAATATGGTAGAGATTTTCTTTAATGGCGGCCCTGCTGGTACTCAAGAAGTAAGATTGGTCAACATTGCTAATGGTGGTCAAAGTTCCAACTCCTTTTTCAACATATTCGATAAAGGGTCAGATAGAACAAACCAAACTTCTATGTTTTATGGAACAAGTCCAGTAAACAATGGCGGTTATGATCAAACTTCTTACACAGGCATAGGTAACATCTCTCTCCCCGTTAAATTCCTCTCTTTCTTCGCCCTGAAGAATGGAAATGATGCCAAACTTAACTGGACAGTTGAAAGCGATGAAAATAACCGTCACTTTGAAGTTGAACGCAGTGTAGATGGTCGTGTATTCAAATCATTTGCAAAAGTTGATGCCAAAGGCAATGGCAAGAGTGTAAATACTTACGAACTTACCGATGCTGATATTAGCAAACTGGGTGTAAACCTTGTTTACTATCGAATTAAGCAAACTGATAAAAATGGTGAACTGACTTACAGTAATGTGAAGAACCTGAACAATGTGAAGAAAAGTACACCTGTTCAATTGTTCCCCAACCCTGTGAAAGCTATAACCAAAGTGGTAGTTGATGTTGACGCTCCGGGTAAAGGCAGCATTGTCATCAGAGATATGGCCGGTAAAATGGTTCGTCAAATCAACACCCTATTTATCAAGGGTATCAATCAGCAAGATTTGAACGTTGCTGAACTTGCCTCTGGCGAGTACACTATTCAGGTAATAGGCGAAGGATTCAGCCATCAACTGAAACTTACAAAGGTCAATTAATCAACATACTTTATTCGTTGAAAAAAAGAACCCAACAGCTTTATTGGGTTCTTTTTTTTATGCCAATAAGGAAAATATGCGGCATAAAAAAAGTCAGCAAAAATGCTGACTTTTCTGTGTTGACCCATAAGGATTCGAACCTTAACAGACAGAACCAAAATCTGTAGTGCTACCGTTACACCATGGGTCAATCCGTAATTGGAGCGCAAAAATAGGCGCCAGAATTATTCGACCCAAAAATGATTCTGTGATTTTTAAAAATTTCTATCACTTTTTTTTCTGTCCTCTGCAAATGATTGTGCAGAAGCATTGCATACTGCATTCCGCTTTAGTTCGTTCTTTTACAATGCCTTAGTGAAATACAGAATTGAATTGACACAAGAAAAACAGCAGCATGAAACGGCGTACATTTTTACAACATTCAACACTCACCGGTGCAGCTTTTATTGTATCGAAATATGGCTTCGGACAAAGCAATGATTTTGCTGATGTACGGGTAGCACCCGGTGCCCGACGCTTTACCAGTGAAGCGGTTGAAAATGTAATCCAGGCTGTTCAAAAAAACAGCAGCAATAAAGAACTCGGTTGGCTGTTTCACAACTGTTTTCCCAATACATTGGATACCACTGTTGATTTTGAAATGATCAACGGAAAGCCAGACACCTACGTGATTACCGGCGATATTGATGCCATGTGGTTGAGAGACAGTTCGGCACAAGTGTGGCCTTACCTGCCCCTGCTGAAAGAAGATCCCAACTTACAAATGCTCATCAAGGGTGTCATTCACCGGCAAACAAAATGCATACTGCTCGACCCCTATGCCAATGCATTTTTTAAAGACATGAATAAAGTGAGTGAATGGAAAAGCGACCTCACCAAAATGCAACCCGGCATACACGAACGCAAATGGGAAATTGACAGCCTTTGCTACCCTATTCGCCTATCATACGGCTATTGGCAACAAACCGGCGATTTAACCGCCTTTGATGCCGATTGGCGGCAAGCTATGAGGCTGGTGATACAGACATTCAAAGAACAGCAACGCTTCGAAGGCAAGGGTCCCTATTCATTTCAGCGGACTACCTCATGGGCCACGGATGGTGTACCGCTGGGCGGCTATGGTTATCCGGCCAAACCCAATGGTTTGATTTGCTCCATGTTTCGCCCCAGCGACGATGCTACCATTTTCCCATACCTTATTCCCTCCAACTGGTTTGCAGTTTTTGCACTAGAGTGGCTCAATGATATTGCCAAAGCCATTGGCGATGAAGAACTGGCCCGTCAGTCTTTTGAAATGGGCAATTCATTGGCAAAAGTGCTCTGGGATAGTGCTATCGTGTTTACACAAACCTTTGGCAATATTTGGGTATACGAGACCAATGGCCTCGGCAGCTGCAACCTGATGGATGATGCAAACATGCCCAGTTTGCTCAGCATTCCATACCTCGGCGAAAACATGTTTGCCAGCACCCGCCAAACTGTATGGGACAATAGCCGTAAATATTGCTTGTCGGCATCCAATCCATTTTACTTTTCGGGCACAGCTGCCGAAGGCATTGGCAGCCCGCATACCGGTTTAGATATGATTTGGCCCATGAGCATCATTGTGCGTGGCCTTACCAGCACCGATGAAGCAGAGATGAAAAAATGCATCGAGCTGCTGCAAAAAACACATGCCGGCACCGGCTTCATGCATGAGAGTTTTCACAAAGACGATCCCACTAAATTTACCCGCAAATGGTTTGCCTGGGCCAACAGTATGTTTGGTGAATTTATCTGGAAGATGTATCGGCGGAAACCTCATTTACTGAATAAATAATTGCGTTGTACAAAAAAATCATGGCAAACAATCTGTTGCCATGATTTAATACACCCGCGAGGCGGATTTTATATGATTGTATAACACCTAGTTTCCGCCTGCGGTAACCTGCACCACTCCACCTGTTTTGTTATCAATACGGGCGTTGCCCAGCAAGATTAATTCCTTAGTAACCACAAGGGTGCCTGTACTGTTGATGGTAATTTTTGCGCCCGGCATAATGGTTAATGCTTTGGTATTGCCAGTAGTGCCTGCCGTTACAATGGGAAAATAATTGTTGGGAATGCCAGCCGGCACTATCACATCGTCATTGGCATTGGGTACACGGCCACATCCCCAATTGGCAGCATCTGTCCAAAATGTACTTACGGCCCCTGTCCAAGTATTGGTGGCAGAGGTTTGAGTAACGGCTACCATGTTGGAGAGTACATTGGTTTTGCAACCTGCCACTGCAGTTACAAAATAATTTCCAGCCATATTTACAGGCCGCTGAGTGGATGTAGCCAAAAACTTTTTCTCCGGCAACAGCAATGTAGCTCTGCCTTGCAAACCTGCATCTACATAAATAACCATTGCCTGATTGTTGGCATCGAAAGCCAGCTTAACATCGGTGGCGGCACCGGCCGAAAAATTGGCTACACCTGCAGTTACCCAAGCAGTGCCTGTCCATTTTTTCAATTGCGCCTGCCCGCCCAAACCGGCATCGGCGTATACTACATACAGGGTGCCATCATTATCAATTTTTATATCGTGCCATTCTGATGTACCCACACTCACCGGCCCACCACCAAGCACGGTCCACCCATTGCTTGTATCAGCGGCTATACCATTCTTTTTTACAACCACCAATCTGCCGCTCTGAGCAGTAGCTTCACGGTATGCTATAAACACCTCATTCATTTCATTGATGATGATTTCAGGTTTTAGTGCACCACCTGAAGTAATGGTTTTGGTTGCCCAATCAGCAATGCCACTATTGTCTTGAGTAAGAATAGTGGAGAAATGGACGCCACCCCCAACATGTGCTACCACCGGAGCTCCATCATTGGTAAAGGCCAACGATGTATTGGTAGCCGTTTTGGATGAAGCATTGGCCGGTTGTACGAGGTTCTCCCATCCTGTTCCTGTAAAGCGATTTAACGCTACATATCTTGAGCCGGTGCCCCATAAAAAAGCATGTGTTTCATACAAGATGCCGCCATTATTGAATTTTATTTCTACTTCATTTACATTGCCCTCATTCAAAGAAGCGAGTGCTACCCAAGCACTTCCATTGAATCGGAAAAAATCCAACGGCTTAGTAGGAATGGCCTGCACGGTAGCAACGTAGGGCTGATTGCTGATAGGATCAATAGCCATATCAAATTGCCCGACACTTGTATTCGCTGGTGCATTGCCCAGTAAGGTCCATGTATTGCCGGTTCGCTTATACACAAACAAATCATACAAATGCACCACCGCTATAAATATATCACCCGTTTTTCCAACTTCGATATCTACATTAGACGCATAAGTGCCACTCACAAACCTTGAAGCGCCCACACTATCAATTCTTACACTATCCAGCACCTGATACCAACGCATCGTGGTATTGGTTTGGCTAGATGTAGAAAGAATTACAGGGTTGCCACCGCAAAAACTTGGATTCGCAGGCAATACAACCGGCGTCGATGGCAACGTACATCCATACGTGGATACAACAATTTTACCGGATACGCCTCCATCCTTATACACCACAAACGGACCATATCCGCCAGCAGAAACCATGCTCACAAATTCTGCGCCACCACTGCTAATACCAGCTGTACCTAAAGCCACCCAAGCACTCCCATTAAAAGTTCGTGCCGATAATTTGCTGCTGTTTGCCCCATCCCGAAAGGCAACCACAGGCCTGTTGTCAGCATCAATATCAATACTATTAAAATCGGCAGTGCCAGGTGTAAAACCAGCAGCACCAACTTGTGCCCATGTTGTACCATTCCATTTCATCACACTGGCTTTGTTGCTGGCATTGGCATCGCGGTACACCACTACTGGCAGTCCGGCCATGTCTACTGCAATATCGCAATGTGCTGCGGCTGCAGGAGTAAAACCTGCTGTACCACCGGGCGTACTCCAGCTGCTATTGTTGTAATATTTTACTGTTGCTTTATTGCTTACTGAAGAGTCTGTATACACAACATAAGGACGAGCAATATCTGCACTGGCTATTTCTACAAAATGAGCCCCGGCAGCACTAATACCTGCCCCAGCAGTAATATCCGTAAATGCACCTGCGGTACTACTTTTCTTTTTTACCATTACTTTATTGCCCAAGCTTTGGTCTGTATAGGCCACATAAAAAACATCAGTCATACCGGTTGCTGTAATGCTTACATCACCAACGGCACCGGCACTTTGTGCACCTGCTGTTCCTTCATAACTCCAGACGCTACCACTCCATCGCATAATGCTCAACCTGCCTCCGTATGAATAATCTTTGAAAGCAACAATCGGTTTGTTGTTGTATGTAGCAATGGTAATGTGATCGGCAGCTCCTGCATTAATGCCTGCACTTCCCAACACCGACCATGCTCCTCCTGCACTTTGCATAACTGTAACCTTGTTGCCATTTGCTACATCTTTAAAAGCCACATAAACGGTACTATCCGTTCTGCTTACAGCAATAGCTGTATAGTCAGCATTGCCACTGCTAAACCCTGCAGTACCAACACTTCTCCACGATGGTCCGGGCTGTGCTCTCAAGAAAAAGGACAGCACAAATAATATCAATACCAATAATAACCGAAGGGTTTCAGCAGAAATTCTTTTTGTCATAAAGTGAGTTTTCGAAATACCAAACTAAAACCACGTACCAAAATGGATTGGCATGCTTAAGAACTGCTGCACATAAATTGGTGGTGCACCCGTGTAGAATTGATAAATGCATAAACAGCATGTGCAGTTTATGCCACTACAATGAATAAAGCGCAATTGAAACAGGAGAATGCAGCACATATTAATCAACAGCATGCAGGTATCCATCTGCACGAAACTGTTTATATGTGCCAGCTACTTTCGGACTATTAAAACTTTCATCATGCGCATCTTTCTCGCAACAATCTTGCTTTTACTGGGGCTACAATCCGTTGCCCAAATAAAAATACCTACCCGAAAAGCAGTTGAAAAAAAAGTAGAAAAAACTATAGATGAATCACTGAATAACAAAAGTTCCAGCCACACATCTGAAAGTAAACAAGCCACCGCCATTCCTGCAGAAGAAACCAATAGCCCGGCAAAAGCGCAGATCAATACTTTTTGGAAGCACATTGAAAAAATGCGCAATCATACCAAAGAAGATAATAAGCAAGTGGTGTATAGCAGTGGTATTCAAAGTGCACAAATGGCTCTGAACAATACCAAAACAAAGGACCCTGCATACAACACCAATCAAATGGAAAAAGCGCTGGAAGAATGCAGAAGTGTTTACAACAGTCTGGCAAGTGGCAAACAAAACCTGAGAGATTCGAGAACTGCTACCCTTGAATACATGGAACAGTTAATCAGGGAACCCTTTCTGTTTACAAAAGGAGAATTAAAAATTGGCGGAGATTCCACTCAAAGAGAATCTGCAGTGAACAACGCTTTGGCTGCTAGTGATGCTGTGATAAAACAGCATGAAGAGAAAATAGTGGAGTTTCTGAATACCCAACCTGAAGAACTAATAACGAAACCGGACCTGGGTGCTGCAAAAGCCAAAGCCAGTGCCGTAACTATTGCCATTAAAAAAGCGGAAGAAGCCTACAAAACAGAAACTTCAATAGCCAGTGTGTATTATTTGCAACAGTTGTATTTGTACAAAGCCTACCTCGATGGCGCATTGAAAATATTTCCGGGAGATGCTACACTTAAACAACATCAAGACATGGTAGTAGCTGCTATCGACAAAA
>JADLHL010000327.1 GCA_020848815.1 Chitinophagaceae bacterium
ATAGCACAAAGAACCACTGTTGTCGGTAGCTACACTGCCACCATATTCAGCATTGATACCACCTTCGATGATGGGTGTAGTAGTACGGTTGGTGGGTGCATTACCCAAGATAACGATACCACCCCAGTCGCCGGGCTTGCGGCTACCGGCAGCTTTGCCAGAGGTAAATACAATGGGCTCAGAAGCAGTACCACAAGCAAAGATTTTTGAGTTGCGTTCAATGATCAACGCACCTTTTTGTACGGTGTCGCTTTTAATAACTGAACCTGGGGCAAATTTGATAGATGCACGACCATTTACATACACGTAACCTTTAAGTGTGTAAACGCCTTTGGGCAGTTCTACGTTTTCACCATCGTTGATTACACCAGTAATTACTTTGGTAGCCAAAATTTCGGCTTGCTTGGTAGTATAAATACCATTACCGTTACCGCTGTCTACAGAAGAGTTGTCGATGTCGACTTTAATGCACGACGTAGCCGTGATGGTAATAGCTGCCAGGATGATGCCTAACTTTTTCATTGTATTCGGTTGAAGTTTTTTAAACTGTTTTTGTGTAGTTGGATAGCAAATGCCTATTTGATATTGATGTCGTAAGTGAAGCCTACAGAGAACGTAGTGCCAGGGCGATAGCGGGTGAAAATGCGGTCAACATTTTCATCGTAAGCAGATTTATCTTTAGTGATGGGTTTTTCGTAGAGCAACACATACTGGTTGAGCAAATCGCTGATGGTGAGGCGAACTTCACCACGCTTCTTCATGATCTTTTTTGAAATCTGAAAGTCGAGCAGGTTACGTGGCTTTTCATACACATCGCCATAGTTGTCGTTGCCCACAAAACGAAGGCGCTGACCAATCACGTTGTACAACAAAGAGAGGTTTAAACCATTGTCGCCATCGTATTGAAAGCCGGCATTGATGAGGTATGGACTCTGGCCCTGCAACGGACGATTGAAAGAACCGGTTTTGTTTCCACTGGCATCCTGAATTTGCAACGTCACTTCACTAAACAACAGTGAGGCATTACCATTGAAATAGAGTTTTTCCATCCAGCCACCTTCTTTACCCAAAAAGCCCAACGACTTGCGGAACTCAAACTCGGCGCCGTACAAAATTGCACTCTCTGCATTTTGATACTGGTACTGGCGGCGGGTAGGTGCACTCGAACTATTAAGGCGCAGTTCAATGGGTGCATCAAAAGATTTCAGGAATGCACCAATTGAAATCATCTCGCCTGCTTTAGGATACCATTCGTAACGTACATCGGTATTGATGATAGAGGAACGCTTCAAATCGGGGTTACCCACGGTAGAAGCAATTTCTTCGAAATCGAAGAAGGCAAAAGGTGCTACTTCTCTAAACTCAGGACGGGCAACTGTACGGCTGGCGGCTACCCGCAGGTTGGTTTTGCGGTTGGGTGTAAAAGTGATGTTGGCAGAAGGCAGGAAGTCAAACTTTTCTGATTGTACTTCCACATCTTTTGATGCATTGGTTTCTACCAGTTGCTCAAAGTATTCGCCACGGGCACCCCATACCAGGCGCAGCTTTTCACCAATTTTGTTATCAAACATCACATAAGCATTGCTGAGTACAGAAGCACCGAAATATTTATCGTTCACGTTCTGCAGATCTGTGATGTACATGAAACCATTAGGGCCAAAATTGTTGCTATTGAAAACGTTGTTGTATTGCTCAAAAAACAGGCTGGCATTTGATGGATCATTTACCCCCAAAATAGTAGCCTGAAACTGACGGATGCGGGCAAAAGAACCACCACCAACTGAAGCTACCTGCTTTACCCCTTTCAGGTTGAAGGGCATTTCCAGTTTTACCTGATAGCCGGCACTCTGGTCTTTCAAATCGCTCCAAAAACGGTTGGTATTGTTGCCACGGTTGTTGAGGCTAAAAGGCGCTGTACTGCCTGCAGGCTTGGCATAAGTTTGCACCCGCAGGTCGGGCTGGTCTTTCTTATTGAAAGCGTAGTTGATATTGCCCGAAAACTTAAACTTGTTTTTGAACTGATGCGTCAGTTCTACCTGGCTGCTGTACAAGCTGCGCTGGTTGAGTACCGATGAACGCATTTGCACATCCTGTAGGTTATCAATGTTCACACCACTACGGCGGTAGTAGTTGTCTTCCAGCAGTTGGTTGAACAGGTTTTTAAAAGCAATTTTTGTTTTGCCTTTGCTGTACGCAAAATTGGCTAAGCCGCCCCAGGTGGTGCTGTACTTATTTTGTGCATCAACATAGTCGAGCAGTGTAGAGCCATCGAAGTCGAAAATCTGACGGTCGACCGTAGGGAAAACGAGCTTGGATTGACGATACGTAAGGCCCACCACAGAACCAAAGGCTCCGCCTTTTTTATCTCTTACGGCATTGGCCCAGGTAAGGTTGTATTGCTGAATAGGACCAGCAGTAGAAGTGACTTCGTCGTATACCTGATCGTTGAACTGCTGGCTGATGGCATAGCGGTCTGCCACAGGCAAACGGTTGTAGGCCAAATATTTTGTAGGATAGCTGGCAGGCAGGCTACGCTGGCCATCATCAAAACCCAACCAATCGGTAGCACCGCGGCGGTTGCTCACAAATTCCTTTCCGATAGACTGTGTATTGAAGCCAAAACTTACGCCCACATTCAGCAGGTTTTTGGTAGGAATATCCTTGGTGGCTATTTGCACCAAACCACCGGCAAACTCGCCTGTGAGTTCGGGTGTAGCAGTTTTGTTGATAATGATATTATCAATGAGCTGCGAAGGAATGACATCGAAAGAAAAAGCCTTTTTATCGGGCTCAGAGCTGGGCAGTGTAGCCCCGTTTATCATGGCGGCATTGTAGCGGTCGCTCAGGCCACGCACCACCACAAACTTGTTGTCTTGTATAGAAGCACCACTTACACGACGCAGCACTTCGCCGGTATTTTTATCGGGCGTACGCTTTATAAAATCGGCCGCCAACCCACTGCTCATGGCCGTATTGTTTTTCTGAAAAGTGAGCATGGTATTGGTGCTCTCCTGGCGGCGGCTGCTGGTTACTACCACTTCGCCCAATTCGCTTTTTTTGTCTTCCAGCAAAATGTCCAGCGTGTTATCGAGGCTGGCTTTCACTTCCACATCTACCACTTCTTTTGTTTGATAACCCACAGCGGTAACTGTTACACTGTATTTGCCTTCGGGCAGTTGCAGGCTGTATTCGCCATCGGCATTGGCAGGCACACTGCGCTGGCCTTTTACCGAAATAGTGGCACCAGCCACAGGCTGATTGCGCTGGTTCAGGATTTTACCACTCAGGCGTACCGACACCTGCGCTATGGCGGGGTTTTGGCAAAGTATAATGAGCAGGGA
>JADLHL010000328.1 GCA_020848815.1 Chitinophagaceae bacterium
ATGAGTGCATTGAAGTAACACCCAACTTCATAAGGATGCGCAAAGTGATTTTGGATGAACACGAACGCAACCGCATTGCTAAGTCGATGAAGAGTGAAGCGTAAGCTGTTGCGTAAATAAGTGAATCCCGGTAGTGAAAGCTGCCGGGATTTTTTTTGTGCATGATGGAATAGGGCAGTAGCATTCATAGAACTCCCTTTCTTTGCGCCACCTTATTTCAGAAAGTTCAACTCATTTTGCATGAAGCAATTTTTTACACTCTGCTGCGGGCTGCTGGCCATGCAGGCATCCGCACAGTGGAACAACGATCCATCCCTCAACAATCCCATTTCAGTTCAAGCCAATTTGCAGTACGCTGCATCCATTACTACCGATGGTGTAGGTGGTGCCATCATCGTATGGAGTGATTGGCGCAGTGGCGAAGGCGATGTGTATGCACAACGGATCAATGCAGCCGGCCAAGTACTGTGGGATGCTGATGGCAAAGCCGTTTGTACCGCTCCAGGCAACCAAAATTTTCCAACAATATACAGTGATGCTGCCGGTGGTGCTTTTATTGTATGGCAAGACAACCGTGGCGCTAATCAGGATATTTACATGCAACGCATAGATGCCAATGGCAATGCACTGTGGACAGCCAATGGCATTGCTGTTTGCAATGCTGCAGGTACGCAATACAACCCCAATGTACTTAACCTTGGTGGCGGCGCCTGCATGGTAGCGTGGCACGATGACAGAACCAGTGCGAACAGCGATGTGTACATGCAAAAAATAAACAATGATGGTACAGCAGCATGGGCTGCCAATGGCGTACTCATCAGCAATGCAGCGGGATACCAGTTATACCCAAAAATGACAACAGATGCAGCAGGTGGTGCCATAGTGGTGTGGCAAGACAGCCGCAGTGGTGGCAGCAACTACGACATTTACGCACAACGGATTGATGCAACCGGCGCTGTGCAATGGATAGCCAATGGTGTGGCGGTGTGCACAGCTTCGGGCATGCAGGGCGATGCTGAACCGCTGGCCGATGGTGCAGGCGGCGCATTGATTGTATGGGAAGATTATCGCCCCGGAACCAGCAGCGATGTGTACATGCAGCGCATCAACAACAATGGCGTAGCTCAATGGAACAGCAATGGCAACGCCATTTGCACTGCCGCCAATTATCAGAATGACCCTAAACTGGTAAGCGACGGTAATGGCGGTGCCATCATTACCTGGTTCGACTATCGCAGTGATGGCGGCTCATTTACAAACTTTGATATTTACGCCCAGCGGGTAAACAGTGCCGGTGCATTTGAGTGGACGAGCTACACAACGGGCTTGCCTGTATGTACTTCGGCAGGTCGCCAGCAACTGCCACAAATTGTAACCGATGGTACAGGTGGTGCCATCATTGCATGGCAAGACAACCGCAACGGCAACAACGATGTATATGCTGCAAGAGTAAGTGCAGATGGTAGCACACCCTGGACAACCAACGGTGTGGTGGTAGCCAATGCGGCTAACGGACAAGACAATCCGGTGTTGGTAAGCGATGGTAGCAATGGTGCAATTGTAGCTTGGGCCGACAACCGCAACAGCAATTATGATTTGTATGCCAGCCGCATATTTGCCGGTGGTACATTACCTATTGTACTCAATAGCTTCACCGGAAAAAAAGCGGGGGCCAGCAACGAACTCAATTGGGTACTTGATGCAACAGCTGCTCACTACCAGGTAGTGTTGCAAGTGAGCAAAGACGGAATTCAGTTTACTGATTTGTACAAGCATAGCGTGGCGGTTGCATCTTCCCGTAAGCAATACCAGCACTCAAACGTTGCAGGCACTTTGTACTATCGCTTGAAAATGTCACAATCCAACGGCAACGTTTCTTTCAGCCATGTGCTGGTATTGGGAGCAGCTACTTCAGGCACATTAAAATTGTACCCGACTGTAGCACAAAACCAACTGACTGTGCAAGCACCCACCGCTGGCGAACTGCGCATAGTACAAGCCAATGGACAAGTAGTATACCACATGATGGTAGCTGCCAATAGCCAGTTGCAAATTCCGGTATCGCAATTAACACCCGGAACCTACTACTGTGTGCTGGGCAATGCACAACAAGCATTCATCAAGCAGTAAAATATTATACAACCACTGTACAATCCCGGTAGCAACAGCTATCGGGATTTTTTTTGTGTATGAAAGATATCATATCACAACAGGTAGAGAGTATATACCTTGCTGCATCCATCAATCCTATTGGCACATGTCCGTTTTTTCTATCAGCCGCCGCAATAAGTTTTTGTTGCATTCTGTGCTGCGTCACGATGTAAAAGCCAGCGTCACTGTTTTTTTTGTAGCACTGCCTTTGTGTATGGGCGTGGCGCTGGCGTCGGGTACGCCGGTGTATGCGGGTATTGCAGCGGGCATCATTGGTGGCATCGTGGTTTCTTTGTTTAGTAAGTCGGAGCTCAGTGTGAGTGGCCCTGCTGCCGGCCTTACGGCCATTTGTGCTTCGGCTATTACCGATTTGGGTGCCCCTGAAATCTTTTTTTTGTCTGTAGCGGTAGCAGGCGTATTACAATTTTTACTGGGCGTACTCAAGCTGGGCGGCTTCACCCATTTCATTCCTTCTGCGGTTATCAAAGGCATGCTGAGTGCCATTGGCGTGTTGCTCATAGCCAAGCAAGTACCCTTGCTCATAGGGTATGATAAACCCGATTTCTGGACCAACGAACTGTTTAACCTGCTCACATTTACGCACGGCTTTTCGCAGGTAAAATGTTTTTACGAAGCATTGACGCCCGGTGCCATGGTAATTGCTGCCGGTTCTTTTGTAATGATGTGGGCCTGGCAAAAATGGGCGGCTAAGAAAGTATCGTTTCTGCCATCTTCATTTGTGTTGGTAGTACTGGGCAGTTTGCTGGCGTTGTTGCTCAACAACAGCATTCCATACCTGAAGTTGCAGCCTGCGCAATACGTGCAGTTGCCTGCCAGTATTACCGATGAAATTCGTTTTCCCAACTTCAGCGCCTTGCTTTCCGATGCAAAAATTTGGCGCTATGCAGTGGTCATATGTTTTGTGGCTTCTTTGGAAACATTGCTGAGCATTGAAGCCATTGATAAGCTGGACCCTTACAACCGGCTGACACCACAAAACAGAGAACTGATGGCGCAGGGTGCGGGTAATATGCTCAGCGGGCTGGTGGGCGGTTTGCCTATTACAGCAGTGATAGTACGCAGCTCGGCCAATGCCGAAGCTGGTGCCCGCAGCCGCATGTCGGCTATTTTGCATGGGGTGTGGTTGCTGCTGGCAGTATTGTTGTTGGTGCCACTCATCAACAATATTCCGTACACCGTTTTGGCTGTTATACTCATTCGCACCGGTTACAACCTGGCCAAACCATCTATGATAAAAGCGGTGTACAAGCAGGGCCGCGAACAGTTTTTGCCCTTCATCTTTACCATTGTCGCCATCCTCTTTACCGACCTTTTGACTGGGGTACTCATTGGCATGGTGTATGCGGTGTACTTCATCATCAAGCATACTTACAGGGCAGGTTTTACTATGCAGCATTTACATCACAACGGCCTGCATGAAATACACATTGAATTGGCTTCGAATGTGAGTTTTCTCAACAAGAAAAAGCTACTCGAAACACTCGATGGTATTCCTGAATACGCAGAGCTTACTATCAACGGCTGCAGCAGTGTATATATCGATCAGGATGTGTTGGAGATCATTCAATCTTTCAAACCAAAGGCGCACAAAAAACACATTGCCTTACACCTCATTAATATACCGGAAGTAGCCACTATCGAACTGCATTAGTGCAGAGTGTGCAGCATTTGCTGTAGTTTTAAAAGGCATCAAGCGATGCATCTTAAAACTACCCTATGAAAAAGCGTACAGACAAGCGTCAGTGGTTTGAGCAATACCTGCAAACCCTTCGGGTAAAGCCCGGTAAAAAAGTAAATCTCCGCAAAGACTTTGCTACAGATTACGACCACAAAGCACTCACCAAAGAAGAAGGTGAAATACTGCTGAAAGAAGGGCTGGAGCATGTGTCACAAATGCAGGATAAGTTGTATGCGCAGGATAAGTACAGTGTGCTCATAGTACTGCAAGCCATGGATGCAGCCGGTAAAGACGGCGCTGTAAAACATGTGCTGAGCGGCCTAAACCCCGGCGGTGTAAAAGTGACCAGCTTTAAAACGCCATCGAAGGAAGAGCTCGACCACGACTACCTGTGGCGGCACTACAAAGCCTTGCCTGCCCGTGGCGAAATCGGCATTTTCAACCGCAGCCATTATGAAAATGTATTGGTGACGAGGGTGCATCCGGAGTACATTCTCAACGAGCATATTCCCGGCATTAATTCGGTAAAAGACATTAAGTCATCTTTTTGGGAAGAACGCTACAAGCAAATCAACCGCTTCGAAAAAAATTTGATTGATAACGGCACCATTATCCTGAAAATCTTTTTGCATGTATCGAAAGATGAGCAGCGCAAACGCTTTATTGAACGCATCGACAACCCGGAGAAAAACTGGAAGTTTTCAGTAGCCGATGCACAAGAGCGGCAGCATTGGGATGCGTACATGCAAGCCTACGAAGAAATGCTGGCGGCCACTTCTACCAAAGAAGCGCCATGGTTTGTACTGCCAGCCGACGACAAATGGTTTACCCGCTTGTGTTTGGGCGCAGTACTCACTTTTGAATTTGAAAAATTACACCTGGCTTATCCTGCGGTAAGCGATGCTACCCGCCAGCAATTGCAGGAAATAAAAAAGGCGTTGCTGGCAGAAGAGCAACCTGCTAAAAAGAACAGCAAGAAATCCTGATTACTCGTCGGACAGATTGGGTACATGCATGGCAACCGATTTAGATTTTCTGAAATCGGGCGTGTAGTAAAAAAACAACCGGAACGTATGATTCATATCGTACTGATAGCCGCTGTATTTCTGTTGGTATACGTTCATATAGCCGGCATCGTAGCTCCACGCATGGCCGAGGTTTTGCCGAATGCCAATGAAGATGCGGTTTTGATCGAGTGAGTTGTACACAACTTCCTTGCCTTGCTGCATCATAATTTCATCGGCCAGTACCAGCGACAAACGATGCGGTTTGTTGTTGAGCGGAATATTAAAATTGATGAGGTAACGAAAGCGATTGGTAAAACGCCATTTACCGGTAGGTTTATCATTGGCTATTTTTTCTGCCCAGCGTTGTTCATTGCGAATGCGTTGTAGCATACCAACTTTTCCCAGAGCTCCTGCATACTGTGCTTGCTGATGGATGCGATGCTCATCGCCAAATGTTTTCCAGCCTGCTGTGCTCGGAGCCAGCCAAAGATGGCCGTAGGCCAATGAAAAAGTGATCTTCTCATTCAGCCAGTAGTTGGCACCAATTCGGGCAAAGTAAAAGCTGGCATCTTTCACGCCATTGTTTCTGCGAACATGTACATCGGCCATCATACCCCAGCGGTTGGTAAACCGCATGGTACTATTGATGCTTGTCCATG
>JADLHL010000329.1 GCA_020848815.1 Chitinophagaceae bacterium
ATCAGCAATTGGTCGCCCTCAGTCACCTGGATTTTGAAATGACCATCTGCATTGGTAGTAGTGCTGTTTCCTCCGTTTTTGGAGGTCACTGTAGCCCCATTCAACGGCTGACCCGTGGTGGCCGACAATACCGTACCGGTAATGGTGATGGTAGAGTCCGCCACTTCTTCCTGCTTTGGCTGTTCTGGCTTTTCGGAGATGACGATCGTTTTTTCTACTATAGCATAGTTGAAAGGCTGATCGCTGAAACACTGTTCCAATACAGCGGTAAGCGGAAGGTCTTTGGCTTGAATGGATACCAGCTTTGCCTTAGTGAGCCAGGCATCGTTATAAAAGAAAAGGTAACCGGTTTGTTTTTTGAGCTCCGTCAATACACTTTTCAGGGAGGCATTCTTAGCTGTAAGCGTTACTTTTTGCCCATAGCCGAAGGCTCCGGCCTGGAGGCAAAAAGCGAGCATGAATACAGCGAATAATTTCATTACCAGTAATTTTTTGATCAGAGAGGTTGGAATAGCATTTCTCCTACTGCAAAAAACTTCGTTTTGCATAGTTTTGGTTGATTTTGGTTTCATCAAAAAAGGTTGGATCAGACAGTCTTTGCGGTGGCCATTTTTATCGCCGGAAGTGTTGCAGCATTTCCGGTTTTTTTTGGCCTCATAGCTTTTCAGCATTTGTTTTTCAGCATAGGCAATGTGGCTTTTTTAGTCATTTACGATAAGTGTTTTCTCATCCAGCTCAAGTTGTATACCACTGAGCTTTAATATCTTAATTATCTCACTCAGCCTGGCCTGGCGTGGCAGGTACCCGCTAAAATGATTCAGGGTTTTCTGGTTCCTGTATTCCACCTGCACACCATACCACCGCGACAATTCTTTCATGAGCAGGTGTATATCGGCATTGTCAAAATAGAACTGCTGGTTCATCCATGCCATTACTCCTTCCGTATTCACCTGGCGTACTTGCACAGGCTCGGCCCCGCGTACTATGCCCTGGTCGCCGGGCAGCAGTTGTCGCTGGCTGCTTCCGGTTTCCACCTGCACTTTCCCTTCCAGCAAAGTGGTGCGAATGGCATTATCGTCGGCATAGGCATTGATGTTGAAATGTGTGCCTAATACGGTGACTGTGGCTTTACCTTCTATATCTACTTTAAATGGTTTGGCGGCATCATGGGCTACTTCGAAGTAAGCTTCTCCGCTTATGCGCACCCTGCGTTCCTGGCCACCAAAAGCTGTGGGAAAGCTGATGGAAGAGGCGGCATTGAGCCATACATTACTCCCATCGGGTAGGGTAAGCTGGAACTGACCACCCGCCGGAGTTATCAGTTCATGGTTTTCAATAGTGGCATCATGGCCGGAATAGGATAGCTGACCCTCGCCGGCATCGAGCCGTGCATCGGCTTGCAGTAAAAAGCTTAGGTTGGCACTGCTGTCGAGCGGCACCAAGGTGCCGTCTGCCAGCCGCAGCATGGCTTTGTTGCCACCGGGCATGCGGTCATGCTTTGGTTGCGATTGATTGGTCAACTGGTCTCCGGATGGCTTGCCGGGCTGCAGGTACCACCAGGTGCCAGTTACAATCACCAGCAAAATGGCAGCTGCGGCCAGCCAGCGCAATACCGGTCGACGAACCTGGCGAACCGGGGTAATGCCGGCAGCCTGCCAAATACGTTGTTGGAGCAGGAATTCAATTTCGTAAGGATCGGGAATGTCGGTCTGGCTGGCACTGGTCTCTGCTGCCTCCATCCAGTGGAGATAGCGTTGCATCTGCTCATCGGAGGCGCTGCCATCCGCTATCCTGGCGGCTATTTCTTCCAGCCTGCTTGGTGTGCTGTTTTCACTCATTACGCATATAAGGCACTCAAGTGCCCCCTAACCCCTAAGCCATTCAAAAAAAAATTATCGGGAGAGAATAGCTACCAGTAACAGCACCATGTATTCCCTGGTATGTGCCCTCAGCCGGCGCAGGGCAATGGTCATTTGGTTTTCCACTGTTTTCACAGAAATGCCCAACTTCTCAGCTATTTGCTGGTTGGTAAGACCATGGTTCCGGCTCAGTGTAAATACTTCGCGGCATTTTTCTGGAAGGCCCTCAATAGTTTGTTGTATGATGGCTTTCAATTCCCGCAGTTCGGCGCTATCCTGCCCGGTGTGGGTATAGGTGGTTTCCATCACCCAGTTGTCCAGCAGGTCTTGCCGTACTTTTCCCGACCGAATATAATTGGCCAATTTGTACTTGACTGCGGTTTTCAGGTAGGCCTGAACGGAGGTGTGTACTTTAATTTGTTGCCGCTGCTGCCAAATCCATACAAATACATCCTGTACGATGTCCATGGCGGCGGCCTCATCTTTCAAAAAATACAAAGCCAGTTTGTACATCGGCTGCCAATGTGCCTTATAGAGCTGGTCAAAGGCTGCAGTATCATCAGCTGCAACCTTCAGCAGAAGGCTTTTGTCATTGTCATCCTCCGGTATGGGCATGTAACAAATGGTTTGGTAATGTTCCCGAAGGCCAAATATATACAAACTACAAATTGTGAAACCGGCTGCTTTTGGGTATCATAAGTCTATGGCATTTCACCGGCAAGGTGCAAGAGGTTTTTGAGGTAATTGTCGGGGTATAAATAGCGTTGGCTCCAGGCCAGGTTTTCGTTGCCCATTGCTGTATAGCGTTTGTTGCTCAGCAGTTGGTTGATCAGGTCGAGCAGGTCATTTTCCACCCTGTTTTTCTCCAGTTCCAGGTAATTCCTTCCTTGTTTGAAATCCTGCACTACCGTGCGGATGGGTGTGGTAATGATGGCTTTGCCATGCATCAGGTATTCCCCAATTTTCCAACCCGGTGTATCACCCAGGCCATCGTCGGCCAAACAAATGTCGGTACTGCGCAAGGCCTTCATAAATGCCAGCTTCGAAGTGAAAGTATTGTCCAGTACCAGGTCGGGCGCCATTGCCAGGGTGTAGGGTTCGTTGGCGAGGCCTACTATGCTGCCTGGAAAATGACGGCGAATGGTGCGGCATATGGCAATACGGGTTTCTGATTGAATCCTCCTTCTTTCCTTCTCTTCCGGATTGGTGTGGCGGGCAGGGTCCCACAGGCGGGAGAGGTATAAAATTTTGCCACCGTTGTCCGCCACACTGGTAGGGAAGTGGCGAATGTCCATAGCGTGGTGCGACAGGTTGGTTTTTTTGGCTGTCACATCCAGTATCCGCACTATTTCCGACACTTGTTTTTTCCTGATGAGGTGCAGGCTGCCTTCCGGCCCAATTTTGGCCAGCATCTTAAAAGGCTTGTAAGAAAAATTGACCATGAGATCCAAGGGGTGCACATTTCCCCTGAAATCTTCCGGCAACAGCGATCGTTTGAAATAGCAATGGTAACGGTTGGGGTCCTCCATGAATTGAACCTGGTCGGCGCAATCCATAAAACAGGTTTTGCCGTTGATGTGCAACAAAGAGGTGGCTGGCCTGAGGCTGGTGTTGAATCGGTAGGTGAATTTGATGGTGCCGGATTCAGCTAAGTGCAGGGCACTGTATAAAAGCTGGTTTTCAAACTCTGTCCAGGTGGGTATTTCAATTTGAAGGTGTACCATGCAATTGCGGGCTGTCAAAAGCCTGAAACAAATATAGGCAGGTGACTACAACCAGCTGAAGAGAGGGTTGGCTGTTGCAGGTAACGGTATATGCCAATAAAAAAATCCCGGCAGTTTGCACTACCGGGATTCACTTATTAACCAGTTAACTGATTCACTTATTTACGCAACAGCTTACGCTTCACTCTTCATCGACTTAGCAATGCGGTTGCGTTCGTGTTCATCCAAAATCACTTTGCGCATCCTTATGAAGTTGGGTGTTACTTCAATGCACTCAT